>JAUXXN010000112.1 GCA_030684755.1 Hydrogenophaga sp. | reverse complement strand
GGAACCAGCACTTTGGCAGCTGAAGTTACCCATATTTCGAAGCACGGTTTCTGGCTGCTGCTGGCCGACGAGGAGTTGCTCGTTCCATTCGATCAATTCCCATGGTTTCGAAAGGGGACGATCGAACAAATTTTAAAAGTGGAGTGGCCGACCCCCGACCATCTCTATTGGCCAGAGTTGAACATTGATTTGTCGGTTCAGTCCATACGCAATCCATCTGAATTTCCGCTGGTGTCGGGCGTAGCGGGTTAACGGCTTGCGCCAGCTATGCACGCGCATGCTGCTGTGTATTGACAACAACTACACGTTGGATGATCATCTGTGTATCTTTTGTGTATGCGAAGCCGGGAGCATTTCATGCGTGACGCCGCCATCAATCTTCGGGCACTGCCCGAACAGCGTGACCTGATCGATCACGCCGCCAGTCTGCTCGGTAAGAACCGTTCGGACTTTATGCTGGAAGCGGCCTGCGAGCGTGCTCAGGCTGTGTTGTTGGATCAGGTTTTTTTCAGCCTCGACACCGAGCGGTTTCACCAGTTCACGGCGTTGCTTGACGCACCGCCGGGGGAGAACCCCGGGCTTGAACGCCTCATGGCTGTGAAGTCGCCCTGGAGCACGGGCACGCAATGGGTTTGAAACTGAGTGCACCCCAGCCACTGACCGCTTCTCAGCATCTGGACGAATTCGCCTGCGGAGAGGCCACGCTTGACGAGTGGCTGAAACGCCGGGCACTGAGCAACCAACTGAGCGGCGCCAGTCGCACCTTCGTGGTCGCGGACCCGGATGGACGTGTCTTTGGCTACTACGCCATGGCAGCAGGCGCCGTTTCGCACCAAGCGGCCACCAGCAGCGTGCGACGCAATATGCCCGATCCCATTCCCGTGATGGTTTTGGCACGCCTGGCTGTCGATCATCGGGCGCAAGGCATCAAGCTGGGGGCTTCCTTGCTGCAAGACGCGGTTGGTCGCGCGGTGAGCGTTTCGCAGCATGCCGGTGTCAGGGCGCTGTTTGTCCATGCGCTGCACGAGCGGGCAAAACAGTTCTACGAGCACTATGGTTTTCAGGCGTCTGCGCTGCATCCGATGACGCTGATGCTGCGCCTGAATACCGTGAAGGCTTGATTCAGCGCGTCACACTCCTTACGGGTTCACCAGCGCGTCCAGCTCTTCCTGCGTAAACCCAGCCGCGCGCCGGGCGGCGTCGTTGAACGGTGGTTTCAGCCGGGGGGCGTTGTGGTGCCGGGCCAGTGCGCGGTAGTGCGCCAGCGGCTCTAGGCCTTGCTGGGCGCAGAGCCAGCCGTACCAGCGGTTGCCCACGGTCACATGGCCAATTTCGTCGCGCAGGATCACGTCCAGAATCTCAATGGCGCGCAGCGCGGCGGGGGTGTTCACTTTGCGCAGCCGCGCCTGAATGAGCGGCGTGGCGTCCAGTCCGCGCGCTTCCAGGGTGCGCGGCACCAGCGCCATGCGGGCGGTGATGTCGTCTTGGGTTTTGACGCACATTTCCCACAGGCCGTCGTGGGCGGGGAAGTCGCCGTAGGTGTGGCCCAGGCTGTGCAGGTGGGTGTGCAGCAGGCCAAAGTGGGTGGCTTCTTCGTCGGCCACGCGCAGCCAGTCGCTGTAAAACGCGGGCGGCATGCCGGGGAAGCGCCACACCGCGTCCAGCGCGAGGTTGATGGCGTTGAATTCAATGTGGCACACGGCGTGCACCAGCGCGGCCAGGCCTTCGGGGGTGAAGGGCGAGCGGTGCGGCACTTGCATGGGCGCCAGCAACACGGGCCGAGTAGGGCGGCCGGGCAGGGGGCTGGCGGGGTCGGGTTGCAGCGTGGCGCTGGCTTGCAGCCGGTCTTCAAAGTCTGGCCCCGGCGGCAAGGCCGCCCACAGCGCATGGGTGGCCGCCACTTTTTCTGCGGGGTCGGCCACACACAGCGCCAGCAAGGCCTGTTGGCGCCATGAGAGTGCGGGGCATGGGGCGGGGCGCTGGGCGTGTTGGGCGTGCTGGGGTTGGGGGGCTTGCATCCCTACAATTCTAGGTTTCGCGCTCTGGCCGCTGGCTCGGCGCACTTGAACCCCACAACAGGAGACACATGCCATGGCAATTTACGAACTCGATGGAAGTGCACCGCGCATGGCCGAATCGGCCTGGGTGGCCGACAACGCGCAGGTGATGGGCAATGTGGTGTTGGGGGAAGACAGCAGCGTGTGGTTTGGCACCACGGTGCGCGGCGACACGGAAACCATCACCATTGGGCGCGGCAGCAACATCCAAGATGGCAGCGTGTTGCACGCCGATGTGGGTATGCCGCTGACCATTGGCGACTTTGTGACGGTTGGCCACCAGGTGATGTTGCACGGCTGCACGGTGGGCGACGAGTCGCTGATTGGCATTGGCGCCATCGTGCTCAACGGCGCGAAGATCGGCAGGAACTGCCTGGTGGGCGCGGGCGCGCTGGTGACCGAGG
>JAUXXN010000103.1 GCA_030684755.1 Hydrogenophaga sp. | reverse complement strand
GTACCGAAGCGACGAGGTTGATGCGCCCCCCTCCACACGCCACGCCACCCGCTTGATAAACATCGGCGGCAACCAGGCCACCCTGCTGCTGACGCCAAGACCTGCGTTTGCGCAGCGTTTTGCCACGGATGAGCACGTCACCATTGCACTGGTGGGGATAGCCTTCAGCCTGTTGCTCGGCGGTATGACGTGGCTGCTGACCACACGGCGCGAACACGCAATGGCTTTGGCACAGACCATGACCCAAGACCTGCGACGCAGCGAGGCGGCCCATGAAAGTCTGCTCAACGCCCTGCCTGACCTGTTGTTTGAAGTGGATCTTGACGGGCGTTACATCAGCTACCGCACCTCTCGCCCAGACATGCTGGCCGTGCCACCGCAAACCTTCCTGGGCCGCCTGACCAGCGAGGTGCTGCCTGAACCGGCAGCCACCACCTGCATGGCCGCCTTGCAAGAAGCCCACAGCAAAGGCTTCTCGTTTGGGCACGAAATTGAAATCCAGACACCCAGCGGTGCGCAGTGGTTCGAGTTGTCTGTGGCCCGCAAGACCGATTCACGGCCTGGCCAACCGTTGTTCGTCGTTCTGTCACGCGACGTCACCACGCGCAAACAGGCCGAGCGGGAGCGTGCCTTGAGCGCCCAAGTGTTCAATTCGGCCCGCGAGTCCACCCTCATCACCGACGAACACAACCGCATCGTGGCCGTCAACCCGGCGTTCACCGCCCTCACCGGCTACACGGCTGCCGAGGCGCTGGGCAAAACACCGTCCATGCTGAAAAGCGGGTTGCAAGCCCCCGATTTTTATGCCGAGATGTGGCACCACATTCGCACCCACGGCAGTTGGCAAGGCGAAGTCATGAACCGCCGCAAAGACGGCACCGTTTACCCGCAAGAGTTGTCCATCAACACCGTGCGCGATGACAACGGACGCATCACACAACACATTGCGGTGATGTCCGACCTGACCGCCAGCAAGGCAGCGCAGCAGCGCATTGACCACCTGGCGCACTACGATGCGCTGACCGGCTTGCCCAACAGCGTGCTGCTGCACGACCGGGGTGTCTTGGCGGTGGCGTCGGCACACCGCAAAAAGACGCCCCTGTCGTTGCTGGTCATCGACCTCGACCGGTTTCGGAAAGTCAACGACTCGCTGGGCATGCCCAGCGGTGACGTGGTGCTGCAAACCGTGGCCAAACGCATGGTTGAGCACATTCACCCTAAATCCGGCAGTTAGATCCCCGTTGCCAGCTGATTTGGCGCCCCCCAAGGGGGCAAAGGCCGGGTGATTTTGGAGATTACATAGTCCAAGAACACCGTCCATCGATCTGCCCGATGCAACTGCTCCGCAACCT
>JAUXXN010000102.1 GCA_030684755.1 Hydrogenophaga sp. | reverse complement strand
TTCGACCGGCCCAACATCCGCTACCAATTGGTGGAAAAGAAAGACGCCACCACGCAGCTGATGCGCTTCATCCGCGACGAACACACCCACAGCGCCGGGCACGACGCGGGCATCGTCTACTGCCAGTCGCGCCGCCGGGTGGAAGAGGTGGCCGAGATGCTGAACACGGCGGGCCTAAACGCCCTGCCCTACCACGCGGGCATGGACGCAGCCAAACGCCAGCAGCACCAAGACCGTTTTTTGCGCGAAGAGGGCCTGATCATGGTCGCCACCATCGCGTTCGGCATGGGCATCGACAAGCCCGACGTGCGCTTTGTCGCGCACCTGGACATGCCCAAAAACATCGAGGGCTACTACCAAGAAACCGGCCGCGCCGGGCGCGACGGCGAACCGGCCAACGCCTGGATGGCCTACGGCCTGCAGGACGTGGTGAACCAGCGCCGCATGATCGACGAAAGCCCGGCGGCCGACGAATTCAAGCAGGTGCTGCGCGGCAAACTCGACGCCCTGCTGACCCTGGCCGAAGCCAGTGACTGCCGCCGCGTGCGCCTGCTGGCCTACTTTGGCGAAAAAAGCCAGCCCTGCGGCAACTGCGACAACTGCTTGCACCCGCCCGCGCTGTTCGACGCCACCGAATCGGCCCGCAAACTGCTCTCTTGCATCTACCGCGTGCAGCAAACCAGCGGCATGGCTTTTGGCGCCGGCCACATCATGGACATCTTGCGCGGCAAGCAAACCGACAAGATGGCGCAATACGGCCACGAAAAGCTCTCAACCTTCGGCATTGGCGCCGACCTGTCCGAAACCCAGTGGCGCGCCCTGCTGCGCCAGCTCATCGCCATTGAAGCGGTGCAGGTGGACGCCGCGCACTACAACACCCTGCACCTGGCCGACGCCGCACGCGAAATTTTGAAAGGCCAGCGCCCGGTGGCGCTGAAGCTGGCCACCGAAAAAACCCCAGGCCGCACCAGCCGCAGCAAAGCCGCCCGCAGCAGCGCTGCCGCCGCGCCCGACGGCCAGCCGCTGAGCCTGAACCAGCGCGACTGCCTGGCCGCCCTCAAAGCTTGGCGCGGCGAAGTGGCCCGCGACCACAGCCTGCCCGCCTTCGTGATTTTTCACGACAGCACCCTGCGCGCCATCGCCAGCCGCATGCCCCACACCGACGCCGACCTGGAAGGCATTGCCGGGCTGGGGCAGAAAAAGCGCGAAGCGTATGGGGCCGATGTGCTGCGGGTGGTGCGGGCGTTTGGGTAGTTGGGGCGCCCGCGCATGACCGCACTCCGCCCTCTGCTGATCGTGCAGACCGGTCGCACGCACGACCACATCCGGGAGCGCCTCGGAGATTTTGACGACTGGATCGCCACCGGGCTTCGTGCCGGTAGCGCCGAGGTGCGCGTGCACGATGCCACCGCGTCAGGCACCCCGCCGCCCGAGCACAACACCCTGGCGGGCATTGTGCTCACGGGTTCACACGCCATGGCGAGCGACCGTGAACCCTGGAGCGAAGCCCTGGTGCCCTGGCTGCAGCAGGCCGTGGCGCTGCAAACGCCACTGCTGGGGATTTGCTACGGCCACCCGCTGCTGGGCGCCCTGCCCGACACCTTTGATGCCCAGGCCACGCACTGGCAATCGGTGCGGCAACTGACACCGGGCGCGGTGTTGTTGGCGGGCAATGCGTTTGAGCCCCACCACGCGTTTCGCGTCGGCCCCAGCGCCTGGGGCGTGCAATTCCATCAAACGAAGCTGCTGCCGATAGCGTGGAAGCGCCTCATGCGCTGGAGCAAAAATATCCCAAGGTGGGCTGTTCGTGGGCTTGGTTCTGGATGTTTCCGTCACCCACGTTGTCAATTGATCCGCGAAGCGGCGTGGAACGGCCCCACTCTTTTGCCACGCATCTGCTGCAGGCGGACACCGACATCCGCACAGTGCAGGAACTGCTGGGCCATTCAGACGTGTCCACCACCATGATCTACACCCACGTATTGAAGGCGGCGGCGGGCGGCACGGCGAGCCCCCTGGATGTCCTTTCCCACGGGCATTGAATGTCCGCTTCGAGGTTCGCGGACAGAGGACTGCTCCGGGTTGAAAGCAAGCACCCTCCCGCATCAGTTCACACGCCAGTCCATACCAGCAGAAGCCCAAACCGCGCCGCCACTGCGTTAACAAAATGTCGACACAGTGGCGACAACCCACTGCAGCCACAGCCAGCCCGCTTTCGCGCCAGGCGCCCATAAACCCAAACAAATCAACCACTTGCGTGCAAAAAAACCGTTGCGCGCCACCCTGGCACGTCCATTGCAATGAAGCTCGCAGGCCATCCCGCCAGCCGACCTTCACGAGAGTGACTTTTCGCCATGAGCATTGACGCCACCTTGATTGCCCCCGCCCAGCTTGCAACGCTGCAAGCCACCGCGCCGGTGGTGGTGATTGACACCCGTGTCGTTGACACATTTGTCGCAAGGCTCTTTCATGGAGCGGTGAACTTGCGGGAGCTGTTCACTTTTTTTGCCAGGTCCACGCCCGAGGGTTTGCAGGCGCTGAAGCAGGCCTGATTCCCTTAAGTTTTCCCTCCCATCAACCTTGCCTACTTTGGAAACCTTCATGTCTTCTACCGATTTGCTTGAACCCACCGCCGCTGTGACCACCGTGAAGGCCTACCTGCGCCCGATTGACGGCACCGGCCTGGCCGCATTTGCCGCCAAGGGCAAGGCCAACCCGGCCAGCCGGGGGACCAACAAGGTCCACACCATCATGGAAGGCCAGTACCGCTCGCTGAGCTACGTGGGCCAGCACGCGCCGGTGGTGGTGGACGAGCCGTTGCACCTGTTTGGCGAGGACACGGCACCGGCACCGGGCGAGATTGTGTTGTCGGGCCTGGGCGGCTGCATCGCTGTGGGCGTGACGGCCGTGGCCACCTGGAAGGGTGTGAAGCTGAGCAAGCTCGAAGTGTTCATGGAAGGGGACATTGGCAACCCGGCCGCCTGGGGCGCAGGTGGTGCACTGGAGAAAACGCCACCCGAGATGGGCTTTCAGGCCATCCGCGTGAAGGTGTTGGTGGAGGGCGACGCGAGCCGCGAGGTGCTGGACGAGATCGTGCAGCACGCCAACTTCTATTCGCCGGTGGCCAACAGCATGCGCAACCCGATTCCGTTCGAAATTTCCATGCTCTGAACCCTCTCCCCGGCCCTCTCCCGCGAGCGGGAGAGGGAGTGAATACCACCCCTCACCCTGGACCTGCCATGAACCCCGCCGACCTGCCACCCGAACTCGCCACCCCTACCGAACCCGCCCTGCTCGCGGCGGTGCGCGCCATTGCGCAAGGCCCGCTGGCCGAGCAGGTGCAGGGCATTGACCGCCAGGGCCACTACCCGCGCGCGGTGTTGCAGCAGCTGGCCAGCGCGGGTGCCATGAGCGCGCACCTGGCCGCGCCCGCTGGCCTGGGTGACTACGGTCTGGCCATCCGCGCCATGGCCGAGGCTTCCCGCGTGTGCGGCGCCACCGGTTTCATGATGTGGTGCCAGGCGGTGTGCGGGCTGTACCTGGAACAGTCGGGTAACCCCGCGCTCACGGGCGACGCGCTGATGCAGATCGCCAGCGGGCAGCGGCTGGGCGGCACCGCGCTGTCCAACCCCATGAAGAGCTACGCGCAGATTGAGAGCCTGTTGCTCAAGGCCACGCCGGTGGACGGTGGCTACCTCGTGAACGGCGCGCTGCCCTGGGTGAGCAACCTGGGGCCTGACCACTGCTGCGGAGCCATTGCAGCGGTGGAGGCCGACGGCCAGAGCCTGAGCAAAGAACTGATGTTTTTGCTGCGCTGCGACGCGCCCGGCGTGACGATGCGCGACTGCCCGAGCTTTTCAGCCATGGAAGGCACGGGCACCTGGGCGCTGCACCTGAAAGATTATTTTGTGGGCGCCGGCGAGTTGATTGCCGACCCGGCCAAACCGACGATTGCGCGCATCCGCGCCGCTTTCGTCATGCTCCAGTGCGGCATGGCGGTGGGCATCACCCAAGGCGCCATCGACAGCATGTGGGCGGTAGAAGCGCAGTTGGGCCACGTGAACCAGTTTCTAGATGACCGGCCCGACGCATTGCAGGCCGAGCTGGACGCGCTCACCACCCGCGTGATGAAGATGGCCGAGACGCCGTTTGACGGCAGCACCGAGTTTTTTATTGACGTGCTGGACGCCCGCGCCCACTGCGCCGAGCTGTGTCTGCGGGCCGCCCAGTCGGCCCTGATGCACCAAGGCGCACGCGGCTACCTCATGAGCTCAGACGTGCAGCGCCGCGTGCGCGAATCGCACTTTGTGGCCATCGTCACGCCCGCCATCAAGCACCTGCGCAAGGAGATTGCGCGGCTGAGCCAAGAGGAGATGCCGGTATGAGCATGCCCTCACGCCAGCCCGCCAGCGCATCGACGGGCTCTCTGTCCCACATCTACGGCGAGGTGCGCGACTTGCCACTGGCCGCGCCCATCGCACCGGTGGCCGTGGGCCAGCCGTTTCGCCAATACATCTGCGACGCCTGCGGCTACATCTACGACGAAGCCGTGGGCGATGCCGACAGCGGCTTGGCTGCGGGCACGCGGTTTGAAGATATTCCAGACGACTGGTATTGCCCGCTCTGCGGTGTGACCAAAAGCGACTTCGAACGGTACGAAGCCCCCAGCATCGAAGCCCTGCGCGCCCAGGCCAGCCGCCACGCGCCGGTGTGGAACGCAGCCACGCGCCACCAGGCGGGCGTGGTGGTGGTGGGCGGTGGCCGGGCGGGCTGGCAAATGGCCGAAGCGTTGCGCGCACTGGACGCAACGCTGCCCATCACGCTGGTGAGCGCCTGCGCCGCCGACGTGTACGACAAACCCATGCTCTCCATAGCCATGGCGCGGCAGATGGACCTGACCCGGCTGGTGAAAGAAACCGGCGCGGATGCAGCCCGCCGCCTGAACCTGCGCCTGCTGGCGCACACCGACGCCGTGCGCATTTGCCCCGACACCCGCACGCTGCGCACCACGCGCGGCACCCTGCGCTACGACCACCTGGTGCTGGCCCACGGCGCACGGGCCGCGCTGCCCCCGGCCCTGCCCGCCGCGCTGTGCTGGCGCATCAACCACCTGGGCGCCTACCAGCGGCTGCGCGCAGCGCTTGGTGACTCGGCAAAAGACGTGGTAATTGTGGGCGCCGGGCTAATTGGCAGCGAACTCGCCAACGACCTGGCGCTGGGCGGCCACCGCATCACCCTGCTGGACGCCATGGCCCGGCCGCTTGCGCGCTGGCCCAGCGAGCAAGCCAGCGCGCCACTGCTGGCCGCCTGGCAAGACCTGCCCATCTTGTTCAAAGGCGGTGTGCAGGTGGCCAGCGTGGAAAAGTTGGGCACGCGCTACCGCGTCACCACCGCCTGTGGTCAGCGCTTTGCCGCAGACCAGGTGATTGCCGCCACCGGCCTCGCCACACCGCCGCGCCTGGCGCAAAGCGCTGGCCTGGCGTGGAACAACGGCATTGCCGTGGAACCCGTGGGCCTGCGCACCAGCGTGGGGTGCATCCACGCACTGGGCGACTGCATCACGGTGAACGGCCAGGCCAGCCGTTTCATCGAACCCATTGCCCGCCAAGCCCGCAGCATCGCCGCTGCCATCACCGGCGCAACCCCGGTGCCGTATGAAACCAAGCCCGCCGTGGTGCGCGTGAAAACCACCACGCACCCGCTGACGCTGCATTGAGCGGGGGGGGGAGGTTTTGCTATGCAAAAACTGGGGCATTGTTGAGCAAATACACCAGATCTTGGAGCACGTCCGATCTTTCCAAGGCGGCGTCCATCACATCACGCGAAAATTGCAGGAAGACCATCGCATTTGAAGCCGCAGCCCCGAACCGGGCCGCAAACTCCAGATAGAAGGGCAGCAAGCGCCCTGCAAACGTCGGCTCAACCCCTTGCTCCAACCGTTCTTGGTAGATCGCGCGGCGCTTGCCTAGCGGCATCGTTGCCAGCCCCCAAACGCAACTCGGCCAGCGTGAGGGCAGACAGAAAGAGTGTCTCAACGGTTTGCGCATCGACCCAAGCCAACACCTCGGGTTTCGGATCGACTCTCCACAACGCGGAAATGACGTTGGTGTCGATGAGGATCATTCGAAACTCATCGGCTCGGGCGGGGTCCTGTCGCGGAGCTGGTTGAAATGCGCCACCTCCGCATCGTTCAAACCGACACAAGCGCCAGCGTGTGCGCCCGCAACCGGCCCAGCTGCCAAGCGCAGCCCACAAAGGCCACCGCTGCAAGCACCAGCGTGGCATAGGCCACCCGCAGACCCCAGCTCTCAGCCAGTTCGCCCATGAGCAAAGCGGCCAGTTGGGCGCCCACGGCGAAGGCGATCATGAGCAGGGCTGAGAGGCGCGGTGCCTCTTGCGGAAAACCGCGCAAGGCGCTGCCCAGCAAAATGGGAAACGCCACCGACACGCCCAAGCCTGCTGCAAAATTGCACAGGGCCAGCCAAGCAAAGGGCGCCCCCGCCGGGCTGAACCACATGGCCGCCAGCGCCATACCGGCCAGCGTGCCCAGCCTGAAAATCTTTTGCTCCAGCGTCCAATGGCTGTGGCCAAACGCCTGCCACACCCGGCCCACCACCATGCCCGCCATCAAAAAACCCAGCGCCAGCCGCGCGCTTTGCTCGTGCAGGCCCAGCGACTCGGTGGCAAAGCTGACAAACCAGAAATACTGGCCCCATTCGGTCAGGCCGCTGCACACCCCGGCCAGCAGCACCCAGCGCACCAGCGGCTGGCGCAGCAAGCCCGCGTAGCCCAGAGGCTGGCCCACCGGGCGGGCCTCGGTGGCATCGGCCAGTACCCGAAAGCGCACACCGCGCAACCGCGAACGCTGCAAGGTCATGGCCAGCATCACCAACACCAGCACGCCAAACACCGCGTACGGCGCACGCCAATGGGGCGACAACAGCAGTACCGCCGCCACCAGCAGCGGCGACAACACACTGCCCAGGCTGTAGGCCACATCCACCAGGCTGATGATGCGGGTGCGCAACTCCGGGTCGTCGCTCATCTCGGCCAGCAGGCCGTGGCCGAGTGTGAACAGCGCAGTCTCGAACATGGCCACGGTGACCATGAACAAGGCCAGCCAACCAAAACCCGGCGCCAGCAGCACGCCCACCACCCCCGTCAGCACCAGCAGGGTGTAAGCCGCCAGCAGCTTTTGCGGCGCAAAGCGCTTGGCTATGGCCCCCCCCAGCAGCGAACCCGCTACGCCCCCGGCACTCCACAGCGCCATGAGCCAGCCAATTTGCTGGAATGACACCCCCATCTGCGCCCGTAAATTGGGCGTGATCGCCCCCAGCAGGGCGCCAAAAATGCCCCAGGTGACGGCGCTGTACAAAATAACCCAGGCCACAAAAGGCAGGCCCATCAACATGGCCAAAGGAGAGCGGGAGGGGTTCAAGGCGGGGCTTTCGGTGTGGCGGTGGCGGATCAATGCAAACGATTGTCCTTCGCCAACCCACGGTTCCGCCGACCACCGGACAAAAAGAACCTGCGTGGTAACCACGCCAGTGCGGCTCTGGCGCGGGGAGATTTACCCGAACGGCACCCGCTGCGCCACCGCGCACAACAGCTCATAAGAAATGGTGCCCGCCGCTGCGGCCACTTCGTCCACCGGCAACACCGTGCCCGACGCGCTCACGCCCCACAGCACCACCTCGGCGCCCACACCACAGGGCACGCCCTGGGCGTCCAGCGGTGTCAGATCGACCGTGATCATGTCCATGCTGACGCGGCCCACCAGGCGGGTGCGCACACCGGCCACCAGCACCGGTGTTCCTGTGGGCGCGTGTCGCGGATAGCCGTCGGCGTAGCCGCAAGCCACCACACCGATGCGATGTGGCCCCGGGGCGGTGTAGGTGGAGCCATAGCCCACGGTGTCACCCGCTTGCAGTTGCTGCACCGCAATGAGGCGGCTGGACAAAGTCATGGCGGGTTGCAGGCCCCAGTCGTCGGCGGTGCGCTGGGGGTGGTCGGGCGCGCTGCCGTAGGTGGCAATTCCCGAGCGCACCCAGTCGGCGCTCAAGGTTTCGGTGGCGGGCGCGCCCGGGTCCACCCGCAAAGCTTGTTTGGCAACACGCAGCGTGGCCGCGCTGTTGCACAAGGTGCGCTCGCCTGGCAGGTCGGCGGTGGCAGCCTCAAAGGCCGCCACTTGGTGGGCCACACCGCGCGGGCCGTCGGCGTCGCTGAAGTGCGTCATGAGCGAAATTTCCTCCACCTGCGGCAGCGCGTTGAGCCGCGACCAAACGGCGCGAAACGCGGTGGGCGTGAAGCCCAGGCGGTTCATGCCGCTGTTGAGCTTGAGGAACACGCGGTGAGGCAGCTGCGTTTTATGGGCCGCCAGCCAGTCGATCTGCTCGGTGCAGTGCACCGTGTGCCACAGGTGCAGGCGCGAACACAGCTCCAAGTCGCGCGGCTCGAACACGCCTTCGAGCAACAAAATGGGGCCGCGCCAGTCCAGCGCCCGCAGGCGCTCGGCCTCGGCCAAATCGAGCAGGGCAAAGCCGTCGGCGCTGCGCAACGCGTCAAACGTGCGCTCGATGCCATGGCCGTAGGCGTTGGCCTTGACCACCGCCCAGACGCGCGCATCGGGTGCGCAGTCGCGGGCACGCTGCAGGTTGTGACGCAAGGCGTCGGGGTGAACGGTGGCAAGAATGGGACGGGGCATGGCAAACCGCAAATGAACAGACAACCAGCCACAGGCAGGGACCTGCAACCAGAAAGACCGGGGCGCCGGGGATTTACAGACAGTCACAAATGGCGTGCTATAACCCGAGACCCCAAGAGACAAGCCGACTTTCGCATAAAAATGCCGCACAAGGCCACCCCAACAGCGTTTGCTCGCATGGCCCGGCACACAAAATCATCCCCATGAAGCGCGGCTTCTACACCATCATGACGGCGCAGTTTTTCAGCTCTCTGGCTGACAACGCGTTGTTCGTGGCTGCTATCGAACTTTTGCGCACGCGCGGTGCACCCGAATGGCAGAGCGCGGCTTTGGTGCCGTTGTTTGCGCTGTTTTATGTGGTGTTGGCGCCTTTTGTGGGTGCGTTCGCCGACGCCAGGCCCAAAGGCCAAGTCATGTTCATCAGCAACGCCATCAAGGTGGTGGGCTGCTTGATGATGCTCGGCGGGGTGCACCCGCTGCTGGCGTACACCCTGGTGGGCTTGGGCGCGGCGGCTTACTCACCGGCGAAATACGGCATCTTGACCGAGCTGCTGCCACCCTCACAACTGGTCAAGGCCAACGGCTGGATTGAGGGCCTCACCATTGCTTCCATCATCCTGGGTGTTCTGCTGGGTGGCCAGTTGGTGGGGCCTTGGCTGTCTGGGATGTTGTTGTCTATTGACATTCCCGGCGTGGACACCGGCATTGACAGCGCGGCCCAGGCGGCCATTGCGGTGCTGGTGATGGTGTATGTGGCGGCATCCATCTTCAACCTGCGCATTCCGTTGACTGGCGTGACGCCTCGGCCCATGCCCCACAACCCGCTGGCGCTGCTGCCCGACTTCTGGCGGTGCAACAGCCGCCTGTGGCGCGACCGCCTGGGTCAAATTTCGCTGGCCACGACCACGCTGTTTTGGGGTGTTTCGGGCAACCTGCGCTACATCGTGCTGGCCTGGGCCGGCGCCGCGCTCGGTTACAACACCACGCAAGCTTCCAGCTTGGTGGGCGTGGTGGCACTGGGCACCGCCGTGGGTGCGGTGGTAGCGTCTATGCGCATGCGGCTGGACCAAGCCACCCGCGTGATGCCGCTGGGCATTGCCATGGGGCTGCTGGTCATCTTGATGAACTTCATCGACAACGTCTGGGTAGCGGCGCCGTTTTTGGTCTTGCTGGGCGGGCTGGGCGGCTTTTTGGTGGTGCCCATGAATGCGCTGTTGCAACACCGGGGCCACAACCTGATGGGCGCGGGCCGCTCCATTGCGGTACAAAACTTCAACGAGCAGGCCTGCATTCTGATGCTCGGCGCAATGTACAGCCTCTCCACCGCAGCAGGCTGGTCGGCGTTCGTGGCTATCACCGCTTTTGGCGTGTTGGTGGCGGGCTTTATGGGGGTCATCGCCCTGTGGCACCGCCACAACCAACGCACACACCCGCATGAGCTGGAGCGTCTGCTGGCCATCGCGCGGCGCGACGATCTGCACGGGTGAGATCAAACCACCTCACATTTCAACTGTGATTTGGCATTTGAAATGCGTTGCGCAAAGGGTGGCACCTGGGCAGCGGCGCCCAAGAAGTCATCAGCCACGGATGTCGGTTTTTGCGAATGCCCGTTGGTTCAGCAACCGGTGTTGTGACAGAAACTTGTACAGATCGGCTTCACCCACCGAACGCGAGAAGTAGGCATCACTACCGGCAAGACCGGCCTTCATGCGGTCCATGCTTCCGGCGGTAGGTGCAAACATGATCACCACCGGCGACTGGCCGTTGGCCAGCTTGCGCTGCTTGACGCTGCGGCAAACTTGGTAAACGTCGGGTTTGCCGTTGAGGCGATCAATGGCGACCACCCGGTAAGGATGCGCTTTAAGCAACTGCAGGGCCTGCCCCGCTTCGCGCAGCCAGTCGATGGACAAACCGTAGCGCTGGAACCGCTTGTACAAAATGCGACCTTCCACCAGACTTTCGGCCACCAGCAACATATCGCCGCGCGGCCCCTGCAGCACCCATGGCTTGGGTGCAACGGGCGCGGAAGTCGGGACAGACTCGGCTTTTGCACCCGACAAAGAAACCGCCTGAACCAATGGAACTGCCATGTGCTTGGCCAGCGCAAGGGCCGAGACAGCCCTCTCGCTCAGTCCGGAACTTGGCTTTTGAATGACCACTGGCCCAAAAAAACGGTTCAGATCCCCCACAGGCAATGGCTGGGTAGGGGCAAAGCCACGCTCCATGTCGAACCTGCTCAACCTGTGTGCGGGCTCTAAAACGCCGGTTCGGTGACCACCGACGCGCAAGCTGGAGTGAAACCCATGGCTGGGTCGCTCATACGCGAGCTTCGCTGGGTCCGCTGCAGGCTGGCGAGGAGCGGCCGTTTGATGCGTCCCCACCAAGGCATCCAGGGCAGCCACCACAGCCGAGAGCTTCGCAGGCTTGTGCTGAACCGGCCAACCGGTGCCATGGTCGCTGAGCCCCAGCAACAACACCTTGCCAGGCAACTCGGCGTAGCGCACCCAATGCATGGCTTGGGGACTGTCCGCGTTCACAATCAGAATGTGGGCGTCTATCACCTCGTCTTGCACCCGATACACGGACGGGCGGCAGGTCGCAAAAAAGGTGTTGAAAGTTGCTGACTCACCCTGGGTAAATCCCACCAAAGCCACCGAATACACACCGCCCATGTAGACATCCTGATAAAAGACTGACACCGTTGAGGGTCAACAGTATGCCCGCCTTGGCGCATGCCCCAGCCGCCGACCTGCCGAAGACGCACAAGCTGGTGCGCCCTGTCTTGCAAGCCGCCACAATCACCTGTGTCCCAGACCCTGTGTTCCCACTCCTCAGGAGTTTTCATGTCCAGTATTTACGGCTTCGAAGCCCAATCCATCGAAGGCCAACCGGTTGCACTGACGCAGTTCCGTGGCAAACCGCTGTTGATCGTGAACACCGCCAGTGCTTGCGGCTTCACACCCCAGTTCGGCGGCCTGGAAAAGCTGCACCAAACCTACAGTGAGCGCGGCTTGGTGGTGTTGGGCTTCCCCTGCAACCAGTTTGGAAGCCAAGACCCGGGCAGCAATGAAGAAATTGGTGCTTTTTGTCAAAAGAACTTCGGCGTGAGCTTTGCCATGATGAGCAAGGTGAACGTGAATGGCGCCGAGGCCCACCCGCTCTACCAGTGGCTCAGCGCAGAGGCCCCAGGTTTGCTGGGCAGCAAGGCCATCAAGTGGAACTTCACCAAATTTTTGGTGGGCAAAGACGGCCAGGTGCTCAAGCGCTATGCACCACAAGACGCGCCTGAAAAGCTGGCCAAAGACATTGAAGCCGCCTTGGCCGCCTGAGAGGCTGGGGCTCTTTAGTTTCTACAAAGCCGCGACCCATCGGGCCGTTGGCTGCTCACTTTCGCTGAACACCTCCACATCCAGCGCCCAGCGGTCCAGTCCGGCCCCGGCCAGTCTGACCGTGAGTTTTGAAAACTGCCGCTGCTCGGTGCCCAAGCCCCGGGCGTTGGACTGGATAGCCGCTTGTGCGTCGCTGAACGGGTAGGGTGTGGTTGCATCCAATACAAAGTTGTGCGGGGTGGCATTGGCAAACGGCAAGCTGGCATTCCAGCCTGAGCACACCACCGACAAGGCCCGCACGGGCGCGCCACCATCGGCAGACAAGCTGAGTTCGGCCACGCCGGAAAAGTGGTAGTCGCCCGCCAGAAAAATGGTGTGACTGATCTGGCTGTGGACGATGAACTGCACCAGCCAACGCCAGCTGGCCGGATAACCCGCCCAGCCATCAGACGCTATGCAGCGTTCAGGGGCCACGGCCAAAGCCGACTCGACCCAGCCAAACACCGTGCCCATGCACAGCACCTTGGGTTGATCTCGGTGAGCCAGCAACCAATTTTCAACCGCCTTCATTTGCGCTTGGGACAACATGGGCACGGTGCTCCAGTGCTGTCCTGGCCGCTGGGGATGCCGCTC
>JAUXXN010000011.1 GCA_030684755.1 Hydrogenophaga sp. | reverse complement strand
TATCTGGCAGGGGTGGAACTCGTTGGTCAAGCCGTTGATGACCGGCACACGCGAGTGCGCAGCAAAGCGTTCTAATTTGCTCTGTTCATAGGTGCGAATCATCACCAGGTCCACCATGCGGCTGATCACCTTGGCGCTGTCTTCAATGGGCTCGGCTCGGCCCAGCTGGCTGTCGCCGGTGGTCAGGTGAACCACCGAGCCGCCGAGTTGGTACATGCCGGCCTCGAAACTCACGCGGGTGCGCGTGCTGGCTTTTTCGAAAATCATCGCCAACGTGCGGTCCGGTTCGGCAAAGGGTTGGTGCTTCTCGAACGCCTTGAACTTGGCCTTGATGAAGGCCGCACGCGTGAGCAGGTACGCGTATTCGTCAGCGCCGAGATCTTTGAACTGCAGGTAGTGCTTGAGGTGCATGGCGGGACTTATTCTGAAAGAAAGGCGAGGATCAGTGGCAGCAAAAGGGTGACCATTTCGTCGGCCTCGGCGGTGGTCATGATCAGCGGTGGAACCAAGCGAATCACGCTGTCGGCGGTCACGCTCAGCAGCAGGCCCGCATCGGCGGCGCGCTGGGCGATCACGCCGCAGGGCTTGGTCAGTTCAATGCCAATCATCAAGCCTTGGCCGCGTATTTCCTTCACGCCCGGCACGCCTTGCAAACCCGCTTCCAGCGCTTCTCGCAGGTGATGACCCACCGCAGCAGCATTGGCTAACAGACCATCTTCTTCCATGATCCGGATGGTTTCTACGCCGGCGCGCATGGAGAGAGGGTTGCCGCCGAAGGTGGTACCGTGGTTGCCCGGTTGGAAAATATGGGCAGCCTTGGGGCCCGCCACCACCGCGCCAATGGGCACGCCCGAGCCAAGCCCCTTGGCCAGCGGCATCACGTCGGGCAAAATACCCGCCCACTGGTGCGCGAACCATTTGCCGGTGCGGCCCATGCCGCACTGCACCTCGTCGATCATCATCAGCCAGTCGCGGGCATCGCACAGCGCGCGCAGGTCTTGCATGTAGCCCACCGTCATGGGGTTCACGCCGCCTTCGCCTTGAATGGCCTCAAAGAACACAGCCACCACATTGGGGTTGCCTTCGGTGGCCTTTTTCAGCGCCTCGATGTCGTTCACCGGCACGCGGATGAAACCTTCCACCAGTGGTCCGAAACCAGCCTGGATTTTCGGGTTGCCCGTGGCCGAGAGGGTGGCGATGCTGCGGCCGTGAAAGGCTTTCTCGTAAACCACGATTTCAGGGCGCTCAATGCCTTTGTCGTGGCCGAATTTGCGCGCCAACTTCAGTGCGGCTTCGTTGGCTTCCAGCCCGGTGCTGCAGAAAAACACGTTGGTCAGGCCCGAGCGCTCAACCAGCATGTGCGCCAGGCGCTCTTGGTCAGGCACGTGGTAATAGTTGCAGCAGTGCATCATTTTGGCCACCTGATCCTGCAGCGCAGGCACCAGTTTGGGGTGTCCGTGGCCCAACGTGTTGACGGCGATGCCAGCCAGTGCATCCAGGTATTCCTTGCCATTCACGTCCCAGACACGGCAGCCTCGGCCGTGCGACATGGCGATGGGCAGTCGGCCATAGGTATTCATCACGTGGGGCGAGGCGGCGGTGGTCAAGGCAGCAGACATGCGGGGCTCCGGTGGAGAATGTTCAAAATAAAAGCGGCTCAACGAAAGTTGAGCCGTTGAAAAGCGATTTTAGGGGCAGCCATGGGCATCATCGTTGCTAGTTACGCATCACTGTCATTCAGCCGATCTGATCCGATATGCAGCACCTTGGGGCGGGTAATCCCTGAGTCCAAGTCTTATATAAGATACAATACTTAGCACTACCCTGACGAGTGATCCTCGTTTTGGCGGTGTCAATTTCCCCTTTCAGGGCCCTCCATCCGAAGGCTTCCCCGATGGTTTCTCCGACTTCCAAGCAAGTGTTTATTCAAGGTGTCACGCTCAATGGCCGCACCTTTCGACCCAGCGACTGGGCCGAACGCCTGGCGGGCGTGATGAGTCAATTTCGCCCTGGTGGCGCCCAGCCCGGCAGCCATTTGAGCTATTCGCCCTGGTGTGTCCCCAACACCATCAACGGCATCAAGTGCGTGGTGGTGCACACCGATTTGCGCGAAGAAGAGCCCATGGCTTGGGACTTTTGCATGAATTTTGCCCACGACAACCAACTGCAGGTGGTGGAAGCCTGTTTGCTCAACCAGCCCCCGGTCTGAACTCTGCTCACGACATTTAACGTTCGGAAGGCTGCTTGTCGGTACGCTGCCGTTGCGTCTCTTGGGTGTCGCGCACCGACCGCTCACGCAAGCGGCGGTTGCGGGTCCACCGCGTTTTGAGCACCCACAGGGCGCTGGTTAAAAAATAAACAGCCAGCCCGCCGGCTGTTGCGACGATGGCCAAGCCCACCACCAGCGGCTTACCGACGGTGCCCAGGTAGGTCAACCAAGCCGCGATACGTGCGCTCCAGCCTTCAGTGGTTGCTGGAACAGCCTCTGCCTTTTCCAGAATTTCCACCGCATTTGTTTCCGATATATCCTCTTGACCGAGCACCCATTTGCCCAACCGGTAGGCACCGTAATACACAGGGCCAAAGGTCACAGGGTTGGTAACCAAGGTGCTGGCCACGGCCATGGGTAGGTTGGCGCGCAGCAGCACCGCCATGGTGGCTGAAAAAGGAATCTGGGCCACAGGGATCAACAGCCCAAAAAAGATGCCCAGAGCCAGGCCCATGGCAATGCCCTTGCGGCTGAAGTGCCACAAACGGGGATGGTTCAGCACCGGGCCCATCCAGCTGAGCCAGCGGTTGTTGCGCAGCGTCTCAGGCGTGGGCAGCAGTTGCTTGAGCTTGTATTTCATGCAGTCAGAGGGGCTGTCTTGTGTGCGGGGTAGCCATTGTCGCCCAAGGTCTAGGCGACTTGCGTCTGCGGCGACAATCCTTTCATCATGATGCAGTTACAAGACATACTTTTCTCTCAGGGTTTTGGCACACGCCGAGTTTGTTGCGGCTTGGTGCAGCAAGGCTTGGTACAGGTTGGGCCTGACGCATCCACCTGCACCGAACCCACCGAAATTTTTGAAGAAACCGGGCTGGTGTTTCGGGTCCAGGGTGAACAGTGGCATTACCACGCGCTCGCGTACCTCATGTTGCACAAACCTGCTGGGTACGAGTGCTCCCAAAAACCCAGCACCTACCCCAGTATTTACACCTTGTTGCCAGGCCCGTTGCGCAACCGGGGCGGCGGCGCAGCGGCGGGCGTGCAGGCGGTAGGTCGGCTTGACCAAGACACCACGGGCCTGCTGCTGCTGTCGGACGATGGCAAATTCATCCACCGCATGACCTCACCGCGCCACCATGTGCCCAAGGTGTACGAGGTTCAGGTGAAGCACGCGCTGGACGAACGGCAGGTGACCCGGCTGCTGGACGGCGTGGTGCTCGACGACGACCCCAAGCCGGTGCGCGCAGCGGCCTGCACAGCGCTGGCCGATACCCACTTGCAGCTGACCCTGACCGAGGGCAAATACCACCAAGTCAAGCGCATGGTGGCCGCCGTGGGCAACCGGGTGGAGGGACTGCACCGCTCGTCCATCGGCCCCGTGCTGCTGCCTGTTGACCTTCGGCCCGGTCAGTGGCGCTGGCTCACCGCCGATGAGGTGCAGGCGCTGACGCAGAAAGCACCCGCCAAAGTGCCCACTTGAAGGGTCGACACAGCGGTGAAAGCAGTGCCGACGTGCCCTGTTGACATTGCCGCGCGGCTGTTCAGATGCGCCGTGTTTCAGCGCGCCAGCCCCCAAGATTGCAAGCGGCTGGCTGCAAATTGGGCGGCTTCGCCTTGCTGGGTCAGGCGCAGGTATTGCGCATAGTGCTGTGCGGCTTGTTGGCGGCGGCCCATGCCTTCCAAAGAAACCCCTTTCAAAAACGTGGTGCCGGGGTCGCCGGGCAGTTGGCGGTCGTAGCGCTCCAGCCCTTCAAAAGCCGCTGCGGGGTCGCGCAGGCTCAGGGCCAAAACGGCAGACAGCTTGTGTGCCTGCGCTTCTTGCGGGTAAATGGCCTGCGCCTGCTGGGCAAACGGGCGCGCTTGCTGGCTTTTACCCTGGGCTTGCAGACACTGAGCCATGCGCACATGGGCGGCGTAGTCGCGTGGACTCGATTTCAGGGCCGACTCAAACTGCCCTTGCGCCTGTGCAAAGGCTTTGCTGGTCATGGCCGTTTCGCCTCTTTGGCAGGCGTTGATGGTGGGTTTGATGCGTCGCAGGCTGGCCGTGCTGTCCATAAAACGCTCGCGTTGCAACTGCGCTTTGGCGCTGCTGGCGTAGCGCGTGGCGGCCAATTGTTGGGCGGTGTTGCGGCGCTCGGTGTTCATGGGGTGCGACGAAAACATGGTGGAGAGCAGGCCGGGTTGGGCCTTTTCTTCGTTCACCAGCATCTGGTGCAGCGCGGTCATGCCTTGCGCGGGGTAGCCCGCGCGCACCAAATATTCTTGGCCCAGCGCGTCGGCTTCGCGTTCGTGGTCGCGGGAATAGCTCGACAACAGGGCGCTGGCGCCAATTTGGCTGCCCAGGCCCAGCAGTTGCCCCCACTGCGAATCTTGTGCCGCCACATTGATGCCGACCACGGCGGCTTGAACCACCAGGGCCTGGCCTTGGCGCTGCGCGGCGTGCCGGGCGTTGACGTGGCCCATTTCGTGGCCGAGCAGGGCGGCGAGTTCGGCCTCGTTGTTCAGCTCGGTCATGATGCCGCGCGTGACACCCATGGCCCCGCCGGGGAAGGTGTAAGCGTTGACGTAGTTGGCGTTGAGTACGCGGTACGAATAAGGCATGTCGGGCCGGTGTGTGAACCGGTGCAAGCGTTGGCCGAGGCCGCTCACATAATGGTTAACGGCGGTGTCTTGAATCGCGCCGAGGTCTTGCGAGAACTGGTGCGGCGCCACTTGCGCGTCAATCTGCCGCTCTTGGGCTTCGCTCATGCCCACCACAATGGTTTTGCCCGACACCGGCGACTGCGCACAGCCTTGCAAGCTGGCCAAGGACGCGCCGACCGAGCTGGCACCCAGCAGCCACAGGGCTTGACGCCGGGTGATTCGGTTGCGTTGCAGGCTGTTGACCAGTGGGGCGTGGGGTGTGGCGGTGTTGGGCATGTGGGTTCGGTAAGAGTAATTTAGAGGTGAAGCCGCGTGGATGGTTCAGGCCAGAGGTCCCAGAAAGCTCACCAGCGCCTGTGTCAACGCATCGGGCTGGTCGCGGTGTGGGCTGTGGCCGCAGTGGGGCAGGGCTTGCGTTTGTGCATGCGGGCAAGCCAGGGCAATGTCGTGCAGCTGTTGTAGCGTGCCGTATTCGTCGTCCACGCCTTGCAGCGCCAGCAGCGGAGCCTGAATGGTTTTGCAGTCGGGCCGGATGTCAAAACGCTGAAACGCCTCGCTCAGCCAGACGTCGTTCCATTGCCAAAAGGCGTTGTCCACGTCGGCGTGGTAGCGCGCCAGACGGGCGCGCAGGCCGCGTTCGCTGGCGTCGGTCTCAAACATCTCGCGGGTTTGTTCAATGGCGCGAATGGCCACGTCTTCCACCACCACATGGGGCGCGATGGCCACGCAGGCACTCACCGGATGGCGGCTGGCGTGCAGCATGGCTATGGTGGCGCCGTCGGAATGCCCCACCAGCACTGGGCTTTGCACACCCAGTTGCTGCAACAAAGCGGGCAGCACCACCCAGGCCTCGTGGTGCATGTAGTCGGGTTCGTGGCGGCCAACATGCCAGCTGCCTTGCCAGCTGGGTGCGCCACGCACATCGGCCACAGGGTCGGACTGGCCGTAGCCCCGGCGTGAATACAGCCAACCCGCCCGCCCGGTGGCTTGACACAGCTCGGTCGGCCAATGCCGCCCACGCTGCGCCCACATGGCCACACTGCCCAAGCCTTCGTGCAAAAACACCAGCGGTGTGCAGTGTGCCGGGCCATCAATGTGCACCACTTCCAACCGAATACCTTCAAGGGTGATGTCTTGCATGGGTTCTTTTGGTCATATGAAAGCCTGTATTCTTGCAGCCATGAGCTTGTTGTTTGACTCCTTCTGGCGCGCTGTGGCCTATTGCATGCATCCGCGCGTGATCGCGCTGTCCTTTGTGCCCTTGGTGTTGATGGTGGCGCTGTCTTTTGGGCTGGGCTATTTTTATTGGGAAGCGGCAGTGGCTTCGGTGTCGGCTTGGCTGCAAGCCTACGAACTGATGCAAGCTTTTCTGGGCTGGCTGGAGCGCCTGGGCCTGGGTTCGCTGCGCACCGTGTTTGCGCCTTTGCTGGTGTTGATGTTGGCGACACCCGTCATCGTGCTGCTGTGCTTGCTGCTGGTGGCCATGTTCATGACGCCCGCCATGGTTGAACTGGTGGCGCAGCGGCGCTTTGCTCTGTTGGAGCGCAAGCACGGCGGCTCCATGCTGATCAGCGTGCTGTGGTCTCTGGGCTCAACCGCCTTGGCCATGGTTGTGTTGGTCCTGTCCATGCCGTTGTGGTTGGTGCCGCCGCTGGTGCTGATTTTGCCGCCGCTGATCTGGGGCTGGCTCACCTACCGGGTGTTCGCGTTTGACGCCTTAGCCACGCACGCCAGCCGCGACGAGCGCCAGCAAATTCTGCGAGAAAACCGCAATGTGTTCCTTCTTATGGGTGTGCTCAGCGGCTACCTTGGAGCCGCGCCCAGTCTACTGTGGGCGTCGGGTGCTATGTTTATTGCACTGGCGCCCTTGTTGGTGCCGGTCGCCATCTGGGTTTACACCTTGGTGTTTGCTTTCGCATCGCTTTGGTTTGCGCACTTCGCCCTGGCCGCTTTGCAGCAACTGCGCGCCGAAGCGGGTGTCGAGGTGCTCGACGCCGAGCCGCGCACATCCACACCACAACCCCCGTCCATGCCGCCGTTTGAAGACGCCCAACCCCGGGTCGAACGCCGACTACCCCCGCCCGACCCATCAGGTGCCCTTTGAATACAACGCTGAACACCATCCACATCTCATCCCCCGCGCCCGCTTTTGGCCTCATCATCATTGGCGACGAAATCCTATCGGGGAAACGCGCCGACAAGCACCTGCCCAAGGTGATAGAGCTGCTTTCGGCGCGCGGCTTTTCTCTGGCTTGGTCACGCTGCGTGGGCGATGACCGCCAGCGCATCACCTCCGCTTTGCAAGATGCCTTTGCCAGCGCCGACGTGGTGTTTTCTTGCGGTGGCATTGGTGCCACACCCGACGATCACACCCGCCAATGTGCCGCCGCAGCACTCAAGGTCGATTTGGCCCTGCACCCTCAGGCCAAAGACCTGATTGAGCAGCGCATGCGCGCCATCGCCGCCGAGCAGGGCCAAACCTTCGATCCCAGCCGCCCCGATAACGTACACCGTTACAACATGGGCGTGTTCCCGGTGGGGTCGCGCATCATCGACAACCCGTACAACAAAATTCCCGGTTTCAGCTGTGACGGCCCAGGCGGTGGTACGGTGCACTTTGTACCCGGCTTTCCGGTGATGGCATGGCCCATGATCGAGAACGTGCTGGACGGCCAATACCGTCCGTTCCAGCGTCAAGGCGCTTGGCTAGAACATTCGGTGGTGGTCTTTGGTGCCATGGAAGCGGCGCTGACCCCGCTGATGGAACGCATCGAAGCGGTGCATGCGGTCAAGGTGTTCAGCCTGCCCAGCGTGGACCATCCCACCTATGGGCGGCACATTGAACTGGGCGTCAAGGGCACGCCTGAGGCGGTGGGCACTGCTTTTAGCGACCTTTTGTCGGACTTGCAGGCGCGGGGTGCGCAGCTTGGCCCCGAAATGGTGCGTTCTTAAATCGCACTGTTGTTGTGCATTTTTTGTAATGCACCAAATAGATGCATAAGCGTGCAGAATAGATTCAGACGGCCACAGATCCGTGTCAAAAGAGTGCTACCCGTATGGATTTTTAGAAGACTTTGCAAGATTGCGACCCACGGCTACTGCGCCATAATTCAAAATGGACGGTGAGCAGCCCCTTTGAGCCGCCATCCAGCCGCCAGCAACCCATGCCCTGGCACACAAACTGCTTATACCGAGCGTTCCTTTATTTCCAACGACCCCAGCAATAGGAGTATTTGATGGCCAAGACCGTCGCAGACGTGATGCAAATGGTGAAAGACAACGACGTCAAGTTTGTTGACTTCCGTTTCACCGATACCCGTGGCAAGCAAAACCACACCACAGTGCCTGTTTCTCATTTTGATGAAGACAAATTCAGCTCGGGTCACGCCTTCGATGGCTCCTCAATTGCTGGCTGGAAGGGTATTGAAGCCTCGGATATGTTGCTGGTGCCGGACCCCAGCACGGCCAACATCGACCCATTCTTCGAAGAAACCACGCTCATCTTGACCTGCGACGTGATAGAGCCTTCCGATGGAAAGGCCTACGAGCGCGATCCACGTTCCATCGCCAAACGCGCTGAGGCTTACCTGAAGTCCTCCGGCTTGGGCGACACGGCATTTTTCGGACCAGAGCCAGAGTTCTTCATCTTTGACGGCGTGCGCTGGAGCACCGAACCCGGTCACACCTTCTACGAAATTGAAGAGTACGAAGCGCCTTGGAACACCGGCTCCAAGCTCGAAGGCGGCAACCGTGGCCACCGTCCCACCGTCAAGGGCGGCTACTTCCCCGTTCCCCCGGTGGACAGCACGCAAGACATGCGCGCCGAAATGTCCCTGATTCTTGAATCGCTGGGTATCCCGGTTGAAGTGTTCCACCACGAAGTGGCGGGTGCTGGTCAGAACGAAATTGGTACCCGTTTCAGCACGCTGGTTGAGCGCGCCGACTGGACTATTTTGCAAAAGTATGTGGTGCACAACGTGGCCAACGCCTACGGCAAAACCGCCACCTTCATGCCCAAGCCCTACGCTGGCGACAACGGCAGCGGTATGCACGTGCACCAGTCGGTCTGGAAAGACGGTAAAAACCTGTTCGCCGGTGACGGCTATGCCGGGCTGTCTGACTTCGCGCTGTACTACATCGGCGGCATCATCAAGCACGCCCGCGCACTGAACGCCATCACCAACCCAGGTACCAACAGCTACCGCCGTCTGGTGCCGCATTTCGAAGCCCCTGTGAAACTGGCTTACTCGGCCAAGAACCGCTCGGCGTCGATCCGCATTCCTTACGTGGCCAACCCCAAAGGCCGTCGTGTAGAGGCGCGCTTCCCCGATCCACTGATGAACCCCTACCTGGGTTTTGCAGCGTTGTTGATGGCCGGTCTGGACGGCGTGGAAAACAAAATCCATCCGGGCGAAGCCGCCACCAAAGATCTGTACCACCTGCCGCCCGAAGAAGACAAGCTGATCCCCACCGTCTGCCACAGTCTAGACCAAGCACTCGAGTGCCTGAACCAAGACCGTGCGTTCCTGACCAAGGGCGGCGTGTTTACCGATGCCATGATCGACGCGTACATCGAACTCAAAACCACCGAAGTCAACCGTACCCGCGTGGAAGTGGCGCCGGTCGAGTACGACATGTACTTCAGCCTGTGAGCGTTATCCCGGCTGGTGTCGGGATCGACTCACCCGGTTTGCTGCACACTTGATGCTCGGTAAACCACTTGCAAAAAGGACGGCTATGGCCGTCCTTTTTGCGTCTACGAAAGCCCATAAGCCAAGCACGCGGGGGCGCACACGGCACTTTTTGGAATCTTTTCAGTCATACTGAAACATAATTT
Organism: Hydrogenophaga sp.; assembly: GCA_030684755.1. GTDB lineage: Bacteria > Pseudomonadota > Gammaproteobacteria > Burkholderiales > Burkholderiaceae_C > Hydrogenophaga. The sequence goes on along the minus strand of JAUXXN010000011.1, from coordinate 4,049 downwards.
GCGCTGCACAGCGCATTTATGCCGAACTATGTGCTTCTGGAGTTTTCTTGTCTTTCACCATGAAACCGACCCTCGCCATCCCATGGCTGGCAGCCACTGTTGCCGGGCTTTACCTTGTTCAAGCCCAAGCACAAGAGCGGATCTACCGTTGCGGCAACGAGTACACCAACAATGCCGAAGTGGCCAAAAGTCGGGGCTGCACGCTTTTGGATGGTGGCAACATCACCATCGTGCAGGGAACCAACTTGCAGCGCAGCTCCGAAACCCGAACACCCAACACAACCACTCCCCAGCGCAGCGTTGCGCCGACTGCGCCCACCCGAGCCACTGAGCGTATTGACCCTGCCGCCCAGCGGGCCCGCGACAGCGACGCTCGGGCCATTTTGGACGCCGAATTGCGAAAAGCGGAGGACCGACTGGCGCAGGTGCAAAAAGAATATGCCAACGGTGCACCGGAGAAACAGGGTATAGAGTCGCGAAACCATCAGCGTTATCTTGACCGCGTAGCCGAACTCAAGGCCGCAACGACCCGCGCACAGAGCGATGTGGATGGCATTCGACGCGAACTCGCCCGGCTTGGGGGTGCTGCAAACTCGGCCAGTTCTACCGCAAAATAGGCGGCTTGAAAAAGACCACCCCCCCAACCCCTCCCCACACCGCCGGTTCGCTGGCGTCCATTCCTGCTGTTGTGTTCACCGCAGCCCAATCTGCGGCCATGGCGCAGCGGTTCCAGTCGCTGGATTTACTCGCTACCTTGGTGGCCGTGGTGGCTGCCGATGGTTCGGTACTCTATGCAAATGCGGCACTCGAAGACGCGTTAGGCATGTCGCGTCGGAGTATCACCGGCGCACGCCTGCAAGACTGTTTCACCGACCCGCTGCTACTGCACAACGCACTGTCAGGTGCGCGTGGCAATGAGTTTGCAGCTCTGCGCTACGACGCCTGGCTCAAGCGCCTGGCCCACGATCCTTTGCCGGTTCATGTGGTGGTGGCACAAACCGAAACCCCCGGCGAAGTCATTGTTGAGTTGCTGCCGCTGGAGCAGCAGACCCGCCAAGAGCGCGAAGAGCGGTTGATTGACCAAGCGCAGGCCAACAAAGAGTTAATTCGCAACCTAGCGCACGAGATCAAGAACCCGCTGGGTGGTATTCGCGGCGCGGCCCAGTTACTGCAAATGGAACTGGAGTCCAAAGAGCTGATTGAGTACACACAGGTCATCATCCATGAGGCCGATCGGCTTCAATCGCTGGTGGACCGGCTGCTTGCCCCACACCGGCGCCCGCACGTGGTGGGCGACGTGAACATTCACGAGGTGTGCGAACGGGTGCGCTCGCTCATCTTGGCCGAGTTTCCCAAGGGGCTGCTCGTGGTGCGTGACTACGACACCTCGATTCCCGAGTTTCGGGGCGACCGTGAGCAACTCATTCAGGCGGTATTGAACCTCGCGCACAACGCTGCGCAGGCGCTGTCGGCCAGCATCGCCTCAGGCGATGGCCAGATCATTTTCAGGACCCGTGTGGGCCGACAAGTGACGTTTGGTAAGCAACGCTATCGGCTGGCATTGGAATTGCATGTGATTGACAACGGGCCTGGCGTTCCAGACTCGATCAAGGACCGCATTTTTTACCCGCTGGTGTCGGGTCGTGATGGTGGTTCTGGCCTGGGGCTCACGTTGGCACAAACCTTTGTCCAGCAGCACCATGGTTTGATCGAGTGTGAGAGCGTGCCAGGTTACACGGATTTTAAATTGTTGATTCCGTTGCCTTGAAACGAATACCACATGCATCGCTTGACGAAGGGAAGACATTGACATGAAGCCGATCTGGATAGTAGACGACGACCAATCGATACGCTTCGTGCTCGAAAAAGCCCTGCTGCGCGAAAACCTGCCTACCCGCAGTTTCACCAATCCCCAAGACGTGCTGGAAGCGCTGGATGACACTCCCGAGCACGAAGGTCCGCAGATTCTGGTCAGCGACATCCGGATGCCCGGCGGCTCGGGTCTGGATTTGCTGGAGAAGGTGAAGAAAAAGCTGCCCGGTCTGCCGGTCATCATCATGACCGCGTTCTCCGACCTCGACAGCGCCGTGTCCGCCTTTCAGGGCGGCGCGTTTGAATACCTGCCAAAACCCTTTGACCTGCCCAAAGCGGTGGAGCTGATTCGCCGCGCAGTGGAAGAAAGCCAGCGCGAAGAAGTGGCCGAAGAGCGCATGACCTCCGCGCCCGAAATGCTGGGCCAAGCGCCTGCCATGCAAGACGTGTTTCGGGCCATTGGGCGGCTCAGCCAAAGCCAGGTCACGGTGCTCATCACCGGCGAGTCGGGCTCGGGCAAAGAGCTGGTGGCGCGAGCGCTGCACAAGCATTCGCCGCGCGCGGGTGGGCCGTTTGTGGCCATCAACACGGCGGCTATTCCCAAAGACTTGCTGGAGTCGGAACTGTTCGGCCACGAGCGCGGCGCATTCACTGGCGCCCAGACCATGCGTCGGGGCCGGTTTGAGCAGGCCGACGGCGGTACGCTGTTTCTGGACGAAATTGGCGATATGCCGTTTGACCTTCAAACGCGCCTGCTGCGCGTGCTATCTGACGGGCATTTTTACCGCGTGGGCGGCCACAGCGCCGTCAAGGCTCAGGTGCGGGTGATTGCGGCCACCCACCAAAACCTGGAACAGCGCGTCAAAGAAGGTGTGTTCCGCGAGGATTTGTTTCACCGCCTGAACGTCATTCGCCTGCGCCTGCCCGCGCTGCGCGAGCGGCGCGAAGACGTTCCCATGTTGACGCGCTTTTTTTTGCAGCAAAGCGCCAAACAGTTGGGTGTAGAGCCCAAGCGCATTTCTGAAGCAGCGTTGCGTTTGCTTGGCACATTTGACTTTCCGGGCAATGTGCGCCAGCTGGAAAACGTCTGCCATTGGCTCACCGTGATGGCTCCCGCCCAGGTGATAGAGCTCAAAGACTTACCACCGGAGGTGTTGGCTATGGCGCCCACAGCGGTGGTACAGGTCAGCCCAGCAGACCAGGTGCCTGTAGCGGCACCTGCACCTTCATTGATCTTCGCAGAGACTGTCCCGCCAACATTTGCGTCGGCACCGGTAGCTGCCTTGGCACCGCTCTTACAAGACGATCCGCCCATAGCTGCCTCTGCGCTGGTATCTGTTCTGCCATTGGGCGTTTCGCAGGCCTGGGAATCTGGCTTGCAGGCAGAGGCCTTGGCTTTGCTGGAGGAGGGCTGCACAGATGTGTGGGACGTGCTCACTCGCCGATTTGAAACCCGTTTGATCCAGACCGCGCTGATCAACACCCGTGGGCGGCGCATTGAAGCGGCCCAAAAGCTGGGAATTGGACGCAACACCATCACCCGCAAAATTCAGGAACTGAATTTGGAGTAGCAGGCTTCCTCCGCGCCGCTTCGCGTCACCCCCAAGGGGCACACCTGTGGCCTGGCAAAGCCAGTTCCACGGTGTTCTGAGCGGCAACCCTGCTATTCGAACGTCAGCACCACCGGTGCGTGGTCGCTGGGGCGCTCGTTTTTGCGGGGGAGCTTGTCTACCGCGCAGCCGGTGGCGCGGGCTTTGAGCGCTTCACTGATCAAAATATGGTCGATGCGCATGCCCCGGTTGCGTCGAAATGCAAATTCACGGTAGTCCCACCAACTGTAGTTTTTCTCGGGCTGGGGGAAAAGGCGTACCGCGTCGCTCAGACCCAGACCGATCAGCGCTTGCAGATGGGTGCGCTCTTCGGTGGTGCAGTGAATGCTTTCGCGCATGCCCTCGGGGTCCCACACATCGGCGTCGTCAAAGGTGATGTTGTAGTCGCCCATCAGAACCAGCTGCGGGTGGGCGGCCATCTCAAGGCGCACCCATTCGCGCAGCGCGGTGAGCCAGCGCATTTTGTAGACAAATTTGTCGCTGTCTGGCGCTTGCCCGTTCGGAAAATAAGCCCCGATCACGCGCACGCCGTCAAAGGTGGCACAGAGCACACGCGATTGTTCATCGGCGAACCCCGGGATGTTTTTCACCACGTCTTGAGCCGGCAGTTTGCTGATCAACGCCACG
>JAUXXN010000060.1 GCA_030684755.1 Hydrogenophaga sp. | reverse complement strand
CTTGAGGGATGTTTTAGCTTCCGTCATGGGTTCGCTCCTTATTTGGCCGCAGCCGCTGCACGCTGCTTCTCGACAAGAATAGTCTTGGCTCGGGCAATCGCGCGACGGGTGTCGCCCAGCGTGGCGTTGTTGTTGAGTTGTTGAGTGGCTTTTTGCATGCGCAGGCCAAAGTGGGCCTTTTGCAGCGATTTCACTTCGGCTTCGAGGCCAGCCACATCCTTCTGGCGCAGTTCAGTAGTTTTCATATGCATGTTCTCCTGAATCACTGACCCAGCAAGCGCGTCACAAACGTGGTGCGCAATGGAAGTTTGGCGGCAGCCAGCGTGAATGCCTCTCGAGCCAATTGCTCTGGTACACCCACGATTTCATAGAGCACTTTACCGGGCTGAATTTCAGCCACGTAATACTCCACCGAACCCTTGCCGTTGCCCATACGGACTTCGGCAGGCTTCTGGGAAATCGGCTTGTCTGGGAACACGCGGATCCAGATACGGCCACCACGCTTCACGTGGCGAGAAATCGCACGGCGTGCGGCCTCGATCTGGCGGGCCGTGAGGCGACCGCGATCGGTGGACTTCAGACCGAAATCGCCAAAGGCCACGGTAGCGCCGCTGGTAGCGACGCCGGTGTTACGGCCTTTTTGCTCTTTACGGTACTTGCGACGAGCAGGTTGCAACATAATTATTCTCCTTTGCCGTCCGCAGCTGCAGATGCGGGTGCGTCTTTACGAACGCGCTTAACGGCGGATGTGTTTTCGTGACCGGTGGCTTCAGCAGGCTTGTCGCTGCCATCGGCCGGTGCGGCATTGGCGCCAGGGCGGCGCACCGCAGCGCGGGCAGGCGGACCTGCTGGACGCTCACGGCGTGGACCGCGCGGACGGCGCTCTTCTTCAGCGCGTGGGGCTTCGGCCACCACGGGCGCATCGTTGCGGCCCAGGGTGTCACCCTTGTAGACCCAGACTTTGACACCGATGATGCCGTAGGTGGTCTTGGCTTCGGACGTGCCGTAGTCGATGTCGGCGCGCAGGGTGTGCAATGGCACACGGCCTTCGCGGTACCACTCGCAGCGTGCAATTTCGATACCGTTCAAACGGCCCGACGACATGATCTTGATGCCCAGGGCACCCAGACGCATGGCGTTTTGCATCGCACGCTTCATGGCGCGACGGAACATGATGCGCTTTTCGAGCTGCTGCGTGATGCTGTCGGCGATCAGCTTGGCATCAATTTCGGGCTTGCGCACTTCCTCGATGTTGACCGCAACCGGCACGCCCAACTTGGCGGCAAGTTCTTTCTTCAGCTTTTCGATATCCTCGCCCTTTTTGCCGATCACCACGCCCGGACGTGCCGAGTAAATGGTGATGCGTGCGTTCTTGGCGGGGCGCTCGATCACGACGCGCGAAACAGCGGCGTTCTTCAGCTTGCCCTTGAGGTACTCACGCACCTTGATGTCTTCGGCCAGCATGCCGGCGAAGTCACGGTTGCTCGCGTACCAGCGGCTGGCCCAGTTGCGCGAAATGGCGAGGCGGAACCCGGTAGGGTTGATTTTCTGTCCCATATTCCTGTGACCTCTTCAGTTGCCAACCGTCACATAGATGTGACAGGTGGGTTTGCTGATGCGGTTGCCGCGGCCTTTGGCGCGGGCCGAGAAGCGCTTGAGCGTGGTGCCTTGCTCGACGTAGATGGTCTTGACCTTCAATTCGTCGATGTCAGCGCCGTCGTTGTGCTCGGCGTTGGCAATGGCCGACTCGAGCGCTTTTTTGACGATGCCAGCAGCTTTTTTCTGCGTGAAAGCGAGAATGTTCAGTGCCTGGTCAACTTTTTTGCCGCGAATCAAGTCGGCAACCAGTCGGCCTTTGTCCACCGACAGGCGCACGCCGCGAACGACGGAGCGGGTTTCTGTACTCATGGTAGGTCCTTACTTCTTCGCTTTTTTGTCCGCCGGATGGCCTTTGAACGTCCGCGTCTGCGAGAACTCGCCGAGCTTGTGTCCAACCATCTGGTCGGTGATGTACACGGGTACGTGCTGCTTGCCGTTGTGCACTGCAATGGTCAGGCCGATGAAATCGGGCAGGATCATGGAGCGGCGCGACCAGGTCTTGACGGGCTTTTTGTCCTTGGTGGACACGGCCTTTTCAACTTTGGCCATCAGGTGATGGTCAAC
>JAUXXN010000056.1 GCA_030684755.1 Hydrogenophaga sp. | reverse complement strand
GTAGGCAAAAAACAGTTTCGCGGCAGAAAACACCACGTCGGATTCGCGCAGGCCCAACACGGCTTTGCCATACAGCTCCGCCGTCCAGTACAGGTTGGCCTGGGTGTGGACCGTGCCTTTGGGGCTGCCGGTGGAGCCGCTGGAATAGAGCCAGAAAGCGGGTTCGTCGCCGTGGGTGTCGGCACCTGGGCCTGGTGGGTGGGCGGCGGTGAGGGCGGCGAAGTCGTGTGCGCCCGTGGGCAGGGGCGCTTGGGCGCGGGAAACGATGAGGTGCTTCACCTCATGGCCCGGTGCCGACTGCAGCGCGCTGTGCAGCGTGTGCAAGAGCGCACCGGAGACCAAAGCCGCTTGCGCCCGGCTGTTGGCCAGCATGAAGCCGTAGTCTTGCGCGGTGAGCAAGGTGTTCACCGCCACCGGCACCACGCCCGCATGCAACGCGCCCAAAAACGCCACCACCCAGTCGCTGCTGTCGTGCATGAGCAGCAACACCCGCGCTTCGCGCTGCAGGCCCAGCGCCTGCAAGGCGGCTGAAAAACGCTGCACTTGGTCGGCCAACTGGCCGTAGGTGAGCGTGCCCGCGTCGTCGATCAGAGCGGTTTTGTGGGGGCGGCTGTCGTTGATCTCGATCAGGTGGCGGGCGAAGTTGAAGCGCTCGGGCGGGGCGGTGGTGTCGGTAGGGCTCATGGTTTGTCTCCTTTTGGGGGTTCTGTCGGACCTCAATATTTCAGCTGCGCACCCGCCGCCGCCAGCACGTCCAGCGCCGCCGTGCTGGCCTGCACCGCGCTGCGGCGGTGGTAGAAAGCCAGCGCCCGCAGGCCGCCCAGTTCTTCGCCGCCACCGGCGCGGCCCGGGCCGCCGTGCAGGCTCATGGGCATCACGTTGCCGTGGCCGGTCTGGCTGGCTGCCACGTCGGGGCTGATGATGTGAACCCGGCCATGGCTATCGGCCAGGGCTTGCGCGGCGCGGGCCATGAAGGCCGGGTCTTCGCTGTACACCGAGGCCACCAGCGAACCCTCGCCCCGGCGAATCAGCTCAAAGGCTTGCGCTTCGTCATCAAACGCCATGAGCGTGGCCACGGGGCCGAACACTTCCACCTCGTGCAACACCTGGGCTTGCGCGGGCTGGCGGTGGCCCAGCAGCACCGGGGCCACGCAGGCGGCGACCGTGCGGTCGGCGTCCACCAGCGGCGCGCTGTTGCCGTCATACAGCAGCTCGGCTTCGGTTTTCAGGTGGGCTATGCCGGCCAACACGCTGTCGAACTGCTCGCGGCTCACCAGCGATCCCATGCGGGTGGATTCGCTGCGCGGGTTGCCCACGGTGGTTTTGGCCAGCCGCGCCGCAATGGCCTGGGCGGCGGCTTCAAACAACGCACGCGGCACGAAGACGCGGCGGATGGCGGTGCATTTTTGCCCGCTCTTGCCGGTCATTTCGCGGGCCACTTCGGCCACCAGCAACTTGAAGGCTTCGCCGTCTGCGCTGGCTGCTGGGTCCAGCAGGGCGCTGTTCAGGCTGTCGGCCTCGATGTTGCAGCGCACCGAACGCTGGGCCACGGCGGGGTGGCTGCGGATGATGCGGGCGGTGTCGGCGGAGCCGGTGAAGCTCACCACGTCAAACGGCTGGAGCTGGTCCATGAGGCCTGCAGACGATCCGCAGACAACGGACAGCGCGCCCGGTGGCAAGATGCCCGCGTCCACCACGTCTTGCACCATGCGCTGCGTGAGCCAAGCGGTGGCGGTGGCGGGCTTGACGATGACCGGCACGCCCGAGAGCAGGGCGGACGCGGCTTTTTCCCACAGGCCCCAACTGGGGAAGTTGAAGGCGTTGATGAACAGCGCCACGCCGCGTGTGGGGTTCAGCACATGCTGGGTTTGAAACAGCGGGTCTTTGCCCATGCGGATGCGCTCGCCGTCCAGCAAGCAGGTGGCATCGCCCAGAGCTTCGCCCTGTTTGGCGTAATAACCCAGGGTGAAGATGCCCCCGTCGATGTCCACGGCAGAGTCTTTGGTCACGGTGCCGCAGTTGGCGGTGGCAATTTCATAGTAGGCGTCGCGGTTGGCTTGCAGCACCTTGACCACGGCGCTGAGCAAACCGGCGCGCTGCTTGTAAGACAGTGCGCGCAGGGCTTGGCCGCCTTGTTCGCGGGCAAAGGCAAAGCCCTCTGCCAGGTCCAGGCCGGTGTTGCTCACGCGCACCAGTGGCGTGCCCAGCACGGGGTCGAGCAGGGTGGTGCCAGCGTCGGCGCCGGTTTGCCAGCGGCCAGCGAAAAAGTTGGGAAGCAGGGGTGTTGTGGTCATGGGGTTTCGCAGGGTAGGTTTGGTGGGGGTATTGAATAGGGCTGGTCGGCGCTCGGGATTGGCGCTATAAATGCATTATCTTGCGCCTCTAAAATCATGCATTAAAGTGCATGTTTGGCTGGCTGGCAAGTCCAACAAGGGTTTTCCCTGAATCTGTGAGCCTACCCATGCATCCCACCGCCAAACACGAAGACGCCGACCTTGCCACGGCACCGCCCCCGGCCGATGAGCCGCCGCGCCACCCGTTTTTGGTGACCTTGGGCGAGCGGGTGCGCACCCTGCGCTCGCGCCGTGGCATGACGCGCAAGGCCGTGGCGGTGGCGGCCGACGTGTCCGAGCGCCACTTGGCCAACTTGGAGTACGGCACCGGTAACGCCTCGGTGCTGGTGCTGTTGCAGGTGGCTCAGGCGCTGCAATGCTCGCTCACCGAGCTGCTGGGCGACGTGACCACCAGCTCGCCCGAATGGCTGCTGATACGCGAGCTGCTGGAGAACCGCAACGAGGCCGACCTGCGCCGCGCCCGCGTGGCCATTGGCAGCTTGCTGGGCGGTGGCGCGGCAGCGGGTGGCGATGCGGGGCGCAGTGCGCGCATTGCGCTAATTGGCCTGCGCGGCGCGGGCAAGTCCACGCTGGGCCAGCGCCTGGCCGACGACCTGGGCTACGCTTTCATCGAGCTGAGCCGCGAGATAGAAAAATTTGCTGGTTGCAGCATCAACGAAATCCACGCGCTGTACGGTACCCCGGCCTACCGCCGCTACGAGCGCCGTGCGCTGGAAGAGGCGATACAAATTTACCCCGAGGTGGTCATTGCCACGCCCGGAGGTCTGGTGTCGGACGCGGCCAACTTCAACCTGCTGCTGAGCCACTGCACCACCATCTGGTTACAGGCCGATCCGGCCGACCACATGGGCCGCGTGGCGGCGCAGGGCGACATGCGACCCATGGCCGCCAGCCGCGAAGCCATGGAAGACCTCAAACGCATTCTGGCCGGGCGCTCGGCCTTTTATTCCAAGGCCGACCTGCACTTCAATACCAGTGCCTACCGCCTCGACGACGCTTTTGATGCCCTGCGCACCCAGGTGCGGGAGGTGTTGGGGATTTCGTGACATGCATAAAAATGCATTGACGGTTTTTAAAAGCTGCAATATTATTCACATCACTCGGTGCCCGGTGATGCAATGCAGGTCGGCACCCTTTTGTGAACCCCGCGCAGCCCTACAAACAGGAGACCTCCATGAACCCGAACGCCGTCGATTACCGCACCGAACCCAGCCAGTACCGCCACTGGAAGCTGGCCTTTGAGGGCGCCGTGGCCACCCTGGCCATCGACATCGATGAAAACGCCGGCATCCGCCCCGGCTACAAGCTCAAGCTCAACAGCTACGACCTGGGTGTGGACATTGAGCTGCACGATGCGTTGAACCGCATCCGCTTCGAGCACCCTGAAGTCAAGACCGTGGTGGTGACCAGCGGCAAAGACCGGGTGTTCTGCTCCGGCGCCAACATCTTCATGCTCGGTGTGTCCAGCCACGCTTGGAAGGTGAACTTCTGCAAGTTCACCAACGAAACCCGCAACGGCATTGAAGACACCAGCAAGCACAGCGGCCTGAAATTCCTGGCCGCGCTCAACGGCGCTTGCGCTGGCGGCGGATACGAGCTGGCCCTGGCCTGCGATGAAATTCTGTTGGTGGATGACCGCTCCAGCGCCGTGAGCCTGCCCGAAGTGCCCCTGCTGGGCGTGCTGCCCGGCACCGGCGGCCTGACCCGCGTGACCGACAAGCGCCATGTGCGCCACGACCTGGCCGACATTTTTTGCACCACCAGCGAAGGCGTGCGCGGCCAGAAAGCCGTGGACTGGCGCCTGGTGGACGCCGTGGCCAAGCCGCAAAAATTTGCCGCCGCTGTGAGCGAGCGCGCCGCCCAACTGGCCGCCCAGAGCGACCGCCCAGCCAGCGCCACCGGCGTGAGCCTGCCTCGCGTTGAGCGCACCGACAGCGCCGACGGCATTGCCTACACCTATGTGAACGTGGCCATCGACCGCGCCAAGCGCCACGCCACCCTGACCCTGAAAGCCCCGAGCGGCGCGCAGCCCACCGACATCGCGGGCATCGAAGCCTCCAGCGCCGCCTGGTACCCGCTGCAGATGGCCCGCGAGCTGGACGATGCCATCTTGTGCCTGCGCACCAACGAGCTGGACATTGGCACCTGGATTCTGAAAACCGAAGGCGACGCCACCGCCGTGCTGGCCAACGACGCCCTGATGCTGGCGCACAAAGACCACTGGTTTGTGCGCGAGACCATCGGTGCACTGCGCCGCACCTTCGCCCGCCTCGACGTGTCGTCGCGCAGCCTGTTTGCCTTGATTGAAGAAGGCTCCTGCTTCGCCGGCACCTTGGCCGAGCTGGCTTTCTGCGCCGACCGCGCCTACATGCTGGCCCTGCCCGACGACGCCGACAAAGCGCCCAAGCTGCAACTGAGCGAGTTCAACTTTGGCTTCCTGCCGATGGTGAACGACCAGTCGCGCTTGCAGCGCCGCTTCTATGAAGAAACGGCCCCGATGGAAGCCGCGCGCGGCGCCGTGGGCAAGGCGTTGGACGCCGACGCCGCCTTTGCGCTGGGCTTGGTCACCGCAGCCCCTGACGACATCGACTGGGCCGACGAAGTGCGCATGGCGCTGGAAGAGCGCGCCGCCATGTCGCCCGACGCCCTGACCGGTCTTGAAGCCAACCTGCGGTTTGCGCAAAAAGAAAACATGGCCACCCGCGTGTTTGGCCGCCTCACCGCCTGGCAAAACTGGATCTTCCAGCGCCCCAACGCCGTGGGTGAAAAAGGTGCCTTGAAGGTTTACGGCAAAGGCGACAAGGCTGTGTTCGACATGAACAGAGTGTGACCAGACCATTTTGATTTTGTTGTGCGGTGGGTTTCCCGGTGGAGCCAGCCGCAACCAAATGACAGTCCACCGAAAGAGAAAACCGCAGGAGCAACACCATGTCCACCATCGACTACAGCGACAAGATCCCGAACAACGTCAACCTGAGCGAAGACCGCACGCTGCAGCGCGCGCTGGAGCAATGGCAGCCCAACTACCTGAAATGGTGGGACGACATGGGCCCAGACGGCAGCCAGAACTTTGACGTGTACCTGCGCACGGCGGTCAGCGTGGACCCGCAAGGCTGGGCGCAGTTCGGTCATGTGAAGATGCCCGACTACCGCTGGGGCATCTACCTCAACCCCGGCGAGGCCGACCGCAAAATCCACTTTGGCTACCACAAGGGCGAAGCCGCCTGGCAAGACGTGCCCGGCGAATACCGTGCCAACCT
>JAUXXN010000055.1 GCA_030684755.1 Hydrogenophaga sp. | reverse complement strand
CATGGCACTGGGCACAGTAATTCATGAACAATCGCTCACCCACGGCCATGGCCTGGGCATCACCCGACAACTGCTCAGGCGTCATCTCGTTGAACTTGGCGTAAATAGGCGCAATGGCTTTTTGAACCTTTTCCACCTCGGCGGCATGCTGTCCCTGCGAAGACCAGCCCAAAACGCCCTGAAATTTGCCGAACGTAGGGTAAAGGGCACCATAAATCAGTGCAAAGACCACCGTGATGATGAACAAATAGACCCACCAGCGAGGCAGCGGGTTGTTCATTTCAGCCAGATCACCATCCCACACGTGACCGGTGGTGTTGTCGGCATGGGTGTTGGCTTTGGTGGTACCGCTGATCCACAGCAGGATCAGACAGGCCACGATGCTGAGCAGCGTCAGCCCTGCCACATAGTAGTGCCAGAATTCACTTGTAAAGTCGCTCATGATGTTTCTCTTGTTGGTGCCGCGGTTTAGTCTTCGTTGAAGGGCAGCTTCGCTGCCTCATCAAAGTTGGCCTTGTTGCGTTTGGACCAGGCCCAGCCTACGATGCCCAAAAAGATCAGAAAACTGACCAGGGTGAAGGCGCTGCGCAGATCGTTGATGTCCATGGCTTGTGTCTCTGGCTTATTGGGTAGAGCCTGTTGCCTCAACAGGCTTGGTTGCAGCCGCTGCCACCGGTACGGCAGCGTCGGCTGGAGCCGTAGCCGTCGGAGCTATGAGAATCGCACTGCGAGAGGTACCGAGCACCTGCAAGTAAGCAATCACGGCATCCATTTCGGTTTTCCCCTTGACGTCTTCCACCGAAGCTGCAATTTCTTCGTCGGTGTACGGTGCGCCCAGGGTGCGCAGGACTGACATGCGCTTGGGCAACTGAGTTTCATCAACCACTTTTTCTGCCAGCCATGGGTAGGCAGGCATGTTGGACTCGGGCACCAAGTCGCGGGGGTTGATTAGGTGAATGCGATGCCATTCATCGCTGTAGCGTCCGCCCACACGGTGCAGGTCGGGACCTGTGCGCTTGGAACCCCACTGGAAGGGTCGGTCGTACACGAATTCACCGGCCACAGAGTAGGGGCCATAACGCAGTGTTTCAGCCTGGAAGGGACGGATCATCTGCGAGTGGCAGTTGTAACAGCCCTCCTTGACGTACACATCTCGTCCAGCCAACTGAAGCGCACTGTATGGCTTGAGACCTTCAATGGGCGTGGTAGTGGACTTCTGGAAGAACAGGGGAACAATTTCCACCAAGCCACCCACCGCGATCACCAAGGTGATCAACACGATCATGAGGAAGTTGTTGGTCTCGAT
>JAUXXN010000054.1 GCA_030684755.1 Hydrogenophaga sp. | reverse complement strand
AATGTGGTTGCCTTCTTCACGCCACAGGCCACGGCGCAGGCACTCGGCTTTCAAATCGTCGAGCGCAGACAGTTTGTGCAGCGGCCAGTTGGTGTTCACGGCGGCGGCGCGTTTTAAGTCGGACCAGAGCACCACCTTGGTGTCCGCAAGGCCAAACAACCGGGCTTCGGCGCGGGTGCGGAAGCTGTCGTCGTCAATTTTGGTGGTGAATTTTTGTGCGCCTTCCAGGGTGTGGCGCAAGGTGGCCTCGCCGTTTTGGTTGCCTGCAAAGGCCAGGTCGGTGCCGGTGGCGCGCAGCGCGTTGTTGATGGAGGGGTAAACGATTTGGTCGAAGGCTTCTTTGAGCGCAGCGGTGAACTGCAAGCCCACGCGGTCGCGCAGGGCATCGAGGGCGCGCCATTGGGGGTCGTCAGACGGGGTGTTTTCTGACTTGAGCTCGTCTTCAATACTTTGCAGGGCACGGGCTTGGCGGGCGGAGTCGAGCACTTTTTGAAAGGTGTCGCGTGAGCCGGTGAGAAACAGCACGCGGTTTTTGTATTGCTGCTGTGCCCACCAGGCTTGCCAGTCGGCAGAAATGGGCAACTGGTTGGCTTGGCCACCGGGGCGCACGATGACGAGGGTGGTTTTTTCTTGTTCAACCTGCACGGCGTCGGGTGGCGGCAGCACTTTGATGACTTGGTAGCAGTCGCGCAGCGAGGCGGAGAAGTACGACTCCAGGTGCTCGCGCAGCATGCGGTCCACGGTTTCGGTGTGCAGCGATTGCGCCATGGAGCGCAGCTTGGCGGCGAGGTTTTGCTGGTTTTTGAAGTACAGGCGACCGTCGCTGGAGTTGTGCAAGTACCAAGCGCGGGTGGCCAGTTTGTCGAGCACATTGGCCTTGAACGTGGACAGGTTGCGCCCAGGGCGTTGTAGGCAGTCAACCAACTGGTATTCACGCAGGCCGTGTATGGCGCCAGGTGTGGTGCTCAGCGATGCCACCAAGATGAGGCGGGCGGCATCGGAGGCATCGGAGTTGCCGTTGGTCAGGTCAATCTGCTCCACTTCCGCATCGCCCGCGTGGGCAATGTCGTGGGCAATGGCTTCGCTGAGCGATGGGTTGATGGTGCGGACTTCGGAGGCAATTTCGTCCAGGTTCAGGTCCAGGTCGTAGGGTTGAATCAGGTCAAGGGTGTTGGCCTTGCCAGACTTCCAGAGGTCGGACACCACCATTTGCATGAGGCGAATGACACCACGGGTTTGCTGGAATCCTTCGTTCTCTTTGAATTTGCCCACGAGTTCGCGCCACTCGGGGTGGAAGGGGTAGGCATCCAGCACGCGGGTGTAAAGGGTTTCGGGGGATGTGGTGGTGAGGCCCATTTGCACAGCTTCGCGCAGTGCCTCGCGGTAGGCGTTGGCAATTTTTTTGATGTCGGCTTCGGGCGCAATGCTGGAGAACAAGCGTTTGCGCAGGATGTGATAAAGCTCATCGCCGTTGGGGTTGACGGGGGTGATGGGTACGGCAATGCGGCGCGATTCGGAGGTGATGCCTTGCACGGCACGGTTGAAGGCATCCTGCAACCGGGATTGGCCGATGCTGAAATTGCTTCCCGCCAGGTCTGACAACACCAGGCAGACGTTGCTCATGTCGGCCACTGCCACAAACAGATTGGCCAGTGCAGCGGTGGTGACCACGCCCAAGTCGGCATTGCCCACGGGCACGGCCACGGCGTATTCAAGGTAGGGCGGCAGTTCATCGAGAAACAGCACCAGCGGTTCGCCGCCCAGCAGTTGCTTCCAGGCTTCGGGGCCGGGGGCGCTGAGCAAGGGCGATACGTAGCGGGCAAACTGGTCTGCCTTACCCAGTTGTTCTGCAAGCGAGCCCCAGATGCCGCCCACAGCGTCGGTGCTGCGGCCATTGAAGCCCGCCACACGGCAAACACCGAGGCCGGGTGCGGGGTTGTGCCCACCGGTGAGCACTTGGCTGCGCAGTGCCGGGTCTCGCGCCAGCAGGCCCAGGGCAATCATGCTGTGTGTTTTGCCACCCCCCATGGCCTGCGACAGCAAAAACACCGAAGACCCCGCACCCGAACCACCCAGGTGCCGAAACGCCCGATCGACCAGCGTGAGCATGCCGTGGGTGAAATGGTTTTCTTCGAAAAAATCAGCGCCGCTGATGTGCCCTTTCAGAAAGGTATCCAGATTGAGAACGGTGGCACGGCGGTCGGCGGCATGAACGGATGCACGGGGTTGACAAGATGGGTTGAGCGGCATGGGGTGGGTTTCAGTGCAGTGGTTTTCTGAAGTCTCTCAAGAAACACCCGATAACTGATTGATTTCCATGGTGTTTTCAGGCGGTGTTGTCGGAGGGGACGAGCTGCATGCCCATGGTTTTGGCCTTCTGGGTGAGGTTGTGCAAGACCCTCTGGCGGTAGCGCTCCTCGAAGTAGTCCTGCCCCCGGTCGGTGTATTCCTGCCCGTGGGTGAGCATTGCGTAGATCAGGCGGGCCAGCTTGTGGGCAGCGGCCGTCACGGCCTTGGGTTTGTCCATGCGGGCACACATGCGACGGTAATACGCGCCCAGCGCCGACTGGCTCGAACGCAAGGCAGCCGCCGCCAGACGCAGCGCCTGCGCAGCCCGGTTGGCGCAGCGCTTGGTCTTGCCGCTCATGACCTTGCCGCCTGTGATCTTGGTGCCCGGGCACAAACCCAGCCAGGAGGCGAAGTGCTTGTCGCTGGGAAACTTGCCCATGTCCGCACCCACCTCGGAGACCACCACCAGCGCGGTGGTCACGTCGATGCCGTCGATGCGCGTGAGGTCTACGCCGCACATCTGGAAGAGCTGTGTGCGCAGATCGAACTTCGGGGCATTGCGGGCGCGCCCGCGCTTCTTGCCTTTGGCCGGGGCGTCCTCGCGTACATGCAAGGCTTGCAACTGCGCCTGAATCTGCGTGTCGCACTCGGCCAGCTGGGTGCCACAGAAATCAAACGCGTCCAGGGCCTGCTTCAAGGCAAAGAGGTGCTCGACACGCCAGTTGCCTTGCAGGCTCTTGGCGATCTCGTCCTCACTGGCGTGGATGCGTGCGTTCCTGAGTTTGGCCAGGGCATGGCCATCACGCTCACCGTCGACGATGGCGCGCAGGATCTTTTGCCCCGTCTCGCCTGCCACATCGGAGATGACGTTGGCCAGTTGGATGTTCATCTGGGTCAGGGCCTTTTGCATGTGCTGCACGAAGCGGCCCTGGCTGCGCAGCAGCATGGTGCGCTGGCGGCAAAGCGAGCGCAGCACGCAGACCTGATCGGCTGGGCGGAAGGCCCCCTGCAAAAGCCCAAAGCTCATGAGTTGCTGCAGCCACTGGCAGTCCAGCACATCGCTCTTGCGGCCCGAGACATTTTTGACGTGGCGCGCGTTGACCAGCAGCACAGTGAAGCCACGCGATTCGAGCAGTTCATACAAGGGTATCCAATAGACCCCAGTGGACTCCATGGCCACGGTGTCCACGCCGCAAGCGTCGAGCCAATCGGCCAGGCGGTGCAGGTCGGTGGTGAAGCTGGCGAACTCGCGCACGGGCTGGTTGTCGCGGTCTGGTGGTACGGCCACGAAGTGTGCCGCGCTGCCGATGTCGATACCGGCGGCGTTGGGGTGGGTCAGGGAGATGGCCGACTGGGTGGTGGGCCGCTTGCGTTGTGCCATGGCATCCTCCATCATGAGAAGTGGAACGTGGCACCGGCTCGGGTACGTCGTCTTGATCACTCTCTCAAACGGGATGCCTGTGCAAGGCGTCAAACGCCCAACGCAGGCTCACCAATGTCGATGACGCAGCCCATGACCACGCTAACCCGCGGGCAATATGCACCATTGCTACTTCGGTCTTTGCCGGTGCTGTGTTCTACTTTCCCACATTCCGCGCGCCTACGCCACGTGTTTCTTCGGAACGATTTGCGGCGCGGGCGGGCCGATTACTTCGCTAACCCTGCCATGACGGTGAAGGGCGTGCGGGCTTCGGGCCTATTTTGCGAAACGGAACGACTCGCAACCAGGCTATCCGCTGACCGTTCGCCCGGTGCGCAGCTCCTTCAGCTTCACCAGCATACCCAGCGTGCGCTCAAACTTGCGGTCGAGGTGGGTTTCGTAGCGCGATAGCTTTTCCAGCCGGTAGGCTTGCAGCCCTTCGCCCAGTGTCTGGTTGACGATGGCTTGGTGGTGGCGGGCCTCTTTTTCCATTTGGTGGGCTACAGGCACCAGGTGCTGCTGGATGAAGGTGGCCAGCCCTTCGGCGTTGGGGCTGCTTTCCCCGTCGGCCAAGCTGTCTTCCCACATATCGCGGGAATCGGGGTGCAGTGCCCGTACCGCTTTGGCATAGGCCGTGGCCCCGCCTGTGCGCAGCAGGTTGGCGGCCCGGTAGCAGGCTTGCACATCGTCGCTGGCATTGCGCTGGTCGGTGGCTGCTTCGTCATCGCTCAGGCTCATCACATCGCGCAAGTCGGTGCGTTCACCCGACAAGCCCATTTCAAACGGTGCCGCCGTGGGGATGATGGTTTTGCCGTTGCGTGCGGACTCTTTCAGCCCCTTGTTGATGGTGGCCCCCTCGGACTGCAACACCCGGCGCTTGCGCCAGATCACGCTGGCCAGTTCTTCAATCAGGTGCTGCTCGGTGGCACCGGCGGGCAAGTGTTCGTCCATCAGGGCGTTGACCAGGCTCTCGTAGTCGGCATGGTTTTCGTGGCTGAGCACGGTGTAGCGGCTCAGAATGCCGTGCTTGAGGGCGTTGAACCGAACCAGCGCGGGTGTTTTCTCGCCAGCAGCATTTTGCATTTCTGCCAGGGTTTTTGGGGTGGCGGTGCTCATGCGTCTGTTCCTTTGCTTTTTGGGGTTGTCGGTGCAGCGGGTTGTGCCGCGCTGTAGTCCGCCCACAGCGCAGCCCCCGTGCCACAGCGCAGCCCGTAGCCCTTGCCTGCGGCAATACAGGTGGGGCAGTTGAAGTGGTGCGCTTGGTACATCCGGTCCAAGGCGGTCCAGTCGGGTGGGTCTTTGCAGATTGGGCTGTGCGGGTCGTTGCTGGCTTCTTGTTCCAGACAGCGCACCAAGTCATCACGGTGTGCCTTGATCAACTCGCGCAGCGGCGGCGTGATGTTGGATGCAGGCACAACCTTCAGACCTTGTTCAGCCGTCAGGCTCAGCACCAGACCGGCAGATTGCAGCACGGCCAGTGCGTGGGCGGTTGGCATGGCGCTTAGCATCAAAACACCTCAGCGTCTTCGGTCGTTGCCGTGGCTTCGGCGGGTTCAGAAACCCCGTGAGAACGCTGGGAAGGTGGCGAACCCTGCGAACTCAGCGAACTCTGGCTTCGCTCTTCACTTTTTTCGGTGTTTTTCGCTGCTGCGAAACCTGCTGAATCTGCGAAGTCTGGGGCGCTGGTTGCGGTGGGGTCAGGTGCTATCGTTGCTGGTGGTGGTGCCACGTTTCGCACATTGCGCAGTGTGCGCGGTGTACCCACTTCTGGCGAAAAGCCAACACCTGCGCCAGATTTCGCAGCGTTCGCAGCATTCGCGGTGGGTAGGCGGTAAATCTTGGTGCCACTGCCAGGCCCCTCTTTGCGGGCTTGCACCTCTACCTCGATAGCGGGCGGGTTTGCCTTCAGCAGCTCGTCGATCGCCGCATCCAACACCACCTTGTTCACGCGCCCTTTGAAGCATTCGCGCGTTAGTGCTGTGCGTGTGGTGCTGCCCACCTGACCCAAAAACGCCACGATGCGCTGTGCCGTATCTTGCGTTTTCTCATAGGCGGCTTCTTGCGCTGCGGATGCGAAGATGAACCGGACGGACTCCGACCAGTAGCGCACCCAGTGCAGTGCCGCCTCCAAATGGGGCAGTCCAATGGTGGTGGTCTTGTCGGTCAGTGCAAACAACATCGCCAGTCGCAGCAGATATGGCGCACGTCGAACCAACAAACCGGTGACGTTCTCGCCGCCTTTTCGGTCTTGAAATTCCCCACGGTAGAGCGTGGCATACCGCGTTTTGGCTTCTGGGTCGAGTTGCAGCCGCGTGTGATCGCGCTCAACAAAGCGATCTGCTTTTGCGAAGCGCAGCACATCGGCCAAACGGTCGGCCAAGCTCTCGATGACTTCCTTGGAGGTGTAACTGGGGAAAGGGTCAAGTGCGCCTTGTTCGGCCCAGATCATCATGAAGCGGTTGGCAAATCCGTTGCCGATCTCGCGTGCCTTCATCATCCCCAGCATCTCCGTTGGCGTGATGTGGCCCAGCAGGTTGATGTGTGGATGGCTGGCATAAACGGGCGCGGTTTTAACAGCAGGCTTGATGCAAGTGCCGTCCCATGCGTCGCGGAGCGCAGCCGACAAGGTGTTGCCCTCGCGGGCGGTCTGGTGCAAGGTATTGGCGAACTCACTCTCCAGAATCCACAGCCGTTTGTCGTGTACGGGCTCCACATCGGTCTTGCCGTCTTTGTAACCGTCGTGGATTTTCATCACCAGACCCTCGCGGCTCGATAGCCCGCCGTTGTGGATCTGGAACGCCACACTGGGATGGCGCTCTTCCAAGACGCGAACAATCCGGGTTGCCAGTTTGGTGGATGTGCCTTTGCGCCCACGGCCAGAGCGGCCAATGTGCAGAGCAAAAAGGCGCGGATGGTGCCAATCGTCACCGACGGACAGATAGCAGCCGCGTCCCAACCCAGCAGCCAGCACGGTCATAAACGCCAGTGCCGCCGCAAAGGGATTGACTTCCTTGTTGGCCGTGCAGGCGGTTCGCGCAACATCACCCACCAACCCGTAGAGGCAACCCTCATGGGCGCGTGGTGCGTTGCGGTGCGGGTCTGCTTCGGCTTCTTCACCAGCTATCTTGTACTGGTCGCAGAACATGGCGGCAATTTGACTGTCTTGCGCGGCATCTACCTGCTTGTCAAAAGCGGAAGTGTGTGGGGTTTTGGATAGCGCGCTGGTTGCGACAATCTCGCGGTCCAGTGCAGCCAGATGGTGTCGGTAATCTGGTGAGTCGATGTTCATGCGTAGCTCCCCGTGATGGCCTGAATGCGCCCTGCGGCCAACATCAGGCGCATGCGCTCGTCTTCGGTCAACTGGATGCCTTGCGCCAAGTTGCCCGCGCACACGGCGGTAAAAAGGGACTCAAACGCCAGCACAGAGAGCGCAGCGCGTGGTTGCAGGGCAGGAGGTTTGGTGCTCGGCGGCGGTTTTCCGTCGTCAATCCATGCGCCGACGGCTTTCGCGGCAGCCACAAAATCCAGGCCCGCGTGCTGCATTTCAAAAGCCAGCACATCGCCGCCTTTGGCATCGCAGCTCATGCACACCCATGCGCCCGTGGCGGTGTTGACGCGCATCGAATCACTGCCGCCATGAAAGGTGCAGTTTGTGGTTTTCCACTTCGCACGCGCTGGCCCGCTCAGCTTGTGGCCGCGATCCTCGAAGTAGGTCGTTGGGTCGGGGAGAAGGTTGCGGTCGTAGCTCATTGCACCCCCAGCACTTTGCGGATACCTGCCACTGGCCAAGCAATGCGGGAATTGACGCGCAACGGCTTCAAACCATCGGGGAAAGTTTCTAAGCAAGCCCATGCCCTCAAAGTTTGCGGGCGGCGGTTCAGGTAGTAGGCAGCGGCGGCGGTGTCCACTGTCGGCCGGGTCACCAGTTCCAGCGGTGGGAACTGTTGGGGCTCAGTTGTAGCGCGGCGGGTGGCTGCGCTGTGAATAGTGGCGTTGTTTTTCATCGGTTTGCACCTCAAAAAGTTGATGTGCAGCGATGTTTTTCTGGGGGCTATCCTCCCCCGCAAGTGTCCCTGTGTCCCCCAGTTTGGGGTATACCCCACTGGCGATGTTCAGGGCGAGTCGGCTATTTGCTTTTCATTCCGCAATCGCTCCCACGTTTTATCAAACACAGTCGTTCCGGTAAAAATCTTGTCACGCGCTGCTGCCTTACGAACAGTGGCTTTGACTCCAGGCTTTCCAGGTTTGTTTTTTGGTAGGTTTTTTGGGTCGAAACCAGCTTCACAAATCAAGTGGATGATTTTTTGCTCTTGGGCATGTTGCCTCTGCACGGGTCTTGGTGACTGAGCATCTGTGTTGGTGGTAACGGCTTCAGGCAGCGCGCCTGATAGATGCGGCGCTGGTGTCAGCTCTGGCGCTGGTGCGGCTTGGCTGCTTTGCTGGGCCTGCGGTGACACTTTTGTAGGCGCAAAGCCTTCAGGCACAAGATGCTGCGGTGCAATGTCTGGCGGTGGTTCTGGTTGAAGGTCTTCAACGATGGTGCTGTCCGCCACGGCTTCAAATGGCGCTGCTGGTGCTGGTTGGGCAATTCCCGGCACATCATCGGGCAGGGCTGCATCCGTGACGACAGGGGCTGGGTACAAAAGCGCCTTGACCATTGCCGCATTCCAGCGTTTCAAATCCGCATCGGCACTTCGGCCAACTGAATCTGTTTCCTCTTCCAGCTGTTTCACGGACTGTCTGGCCCTCTCTCGTCGAACTCGGTATTGATCATCTGAAATTCCAGACTCCCAAATATTTTCCTTGTTGTTCGCCTCAAGGTTCGCATCATGGAACTGGTGCCGCAAGGTGTGGGCTTTTTGTTGCAGCTCTTGGTCAACTTCGCCGACTTCAGCAATGGCCCGCCGAATCTCCGTGTAAGCCTGTCTGAGAGCTTCTTTGGCGTGTCCTGCCTTGATACCTAACGCCTGCAACCTGTCCTCATCCGGCCCGTCTGAAAAGTCGCCATAGTATTCGGCAACCATCGAGCCAGTTCCTGCCAGCAGAAAAGCAGCCAGTTCCTTGGCGGTGAATGGATACGGCAAAGATGGGTAGGTGAGTGCATCCGGTGAGTTCGGCCAGCCATCCATTTCACAAGCCGGTGTCCAACTGAGAACCTGGGTGCAGTCGTTGGCTTCCATGCTCTTCTTGACCCGAATGCCGTCGGTTTCTGAAGTCGCCCAGTCTTGGATGAACTGAAGGGCAATCCATTCACCGACTTCTTTGCTGAATTTTCTCTCGGTCATCAAGGCATCCTCCCGAATGCTTGCCCGGTTCAGGAAGCCCCAGCAAGCCAGCCGGGAGGGTCTGGCTTTTCGGTCGGATTGCGGCCCGGCCTAGCTGGGGCAAAAACGGTTCAGGCGGGCGCTATTTCAATCCGCACCACAGCACGCCCGCCCACCGCCTGGGCATAGCGTTGCACGGTGCGCATGGATGGGATGCGCCTGCCGCCCTCAAGCC
>JAUXXN010000045.1 GCA_030684755.1 Hydrogenophaga sp. | reverse complement strand
GGGGCGGTCTCTGATTCGGCATCTGCAGGGGCGACATCAGCCTCGCAAGAACACCCGGCATAAGCCTCACCCTTCTCAGGCTTACAAACGGGCGGCTTAATTTCGGTGGATTGCTGCGCCCACGGCTACAGCTCATCCGTTTTGAATTCGCTATAGCCTTCGTAGTAATAGCTCACATCAATGCCTTTAACAAACAAGGCGCGGTCGTCTATCTTGTCGGTCAGGGACTGTTTGAGCAGGACTTTGATTTCAAGGTCTTTCACCGAACTGCGCTGCATGGCGGAGAGATAATCGTCTTTATCAACCTGATTCCAGTCCACCACTTGCTGGATTTCTTTCTTGAGCATCAGATCCTGCCAGATGCGGGTGGCACGGCCATTGCCTTCGCGAAAAGGGTGGGCGACATTCATTTCGACGTATTTTTCGATAATCTGCTCAAACGTATTCTGCGGCATGGCATCCATGTGTTTAAGCGATGTTTCCAGATACATCACTGAGGCGAAACGAAAATGGCCTTTGGATAAATTGACGTCGCCGATTTGTCCGGCAAAAGGTAAATATCACCAAATAGATAGGTGTGGATGAACGCCAGCCCGGCGAATTTCCCAACCTGAACCTGATGGATGTCACCAGAATCAAAGAGCCACTTGGCTTTTTGTTTGCTGCTTTTTTCTTCGACTTTTGCCAGTTCTATTTGATCGGCGATATTGAGCTTGTTGGCCAGGATCATGCTTCCATCTCTTGTGATTGAACGCCTTCAATTTTCACCACAATGGCATCCATTTTTTACGTAGCAACGGCCACTGTCTCTGAACTGTGCACCGTGCTCTGGGCTTTCTTTCTGGCCAACAAGGTGTACATCGTGGGAACCACAAAAATGGTGAGCAAGGTGCCCAGGCTCATGCCGCCCACAATCACCCAGCCAATTTGCTGGCGGCTTTCAGCGCCTGCGCCGGTGGCCAGGGCCAGCGGAATAGCGCCCAGCACCATGGCGCCGGTGGTCATGAGAATGGGGCGCAGGCGCAGGGCGGCGGATTGTTTGACGGCTTCCAATGTGCTGGCGCCTTGTTCGCGCAATTGGTTGGCAAATTCCACAATCAAAATACCGTGCTTGGTGATCAAACCCACTAGGGTAATCAAACCAATCTGGCTGAACACATTGAGTGTGCCGCCCGACCATTTCAGTGCGAGCAATGCGCCCAGCATGGACAAGGGCACGCTGAGCATGATGATGAGTGGGTCCACAAAGCTTTCAAATTGTGCGGCCAATACCAGGTAAATAAACAGCAGCGAGAGCGCAAACACAATGGCCAGCGAGCCGGATGCGTTTTTGAATTCGCGGCTTTGGCCGTTGAGGTCGGTGGTGTAACCGGCTGGCAATATGTCGGCGGCGGTGGCGTCCATGAATTTCAGGGCGTCGCCCAGCGCCAATTCGGGTGCCAAATTGGCGGTAATGGAGGCGCTGCGGCGTTGCCCAAAGTGGTTGAGTTCGCGGGGCACCACCACTTCGCGGATTTTGACCAGCGAGGCCAGTGGAATCATGGCGTCGCCCCGTCCGCGCACAAACAGGCGGTCGATGTCGTCGGGCGTGCTGCGTTGGGCGCTGTCGGTTTGCACGATCACGTCGTATTGCTCACCGTCGCGTTTGTAGCGGGTCACGATGCGGCCGCCCAACATGGTTTCTACCGTGCGGGCAATGGCGTCTACGTTGACGCCCATGTCGGCGGCACGTTCGCGGTCCACGTCCATGCGGATTTCGGGTTTGTTCAGGCGCAAATCGGTGTCCACTTGCACAAAGCCGGGGTTTTTGGCCAAGGCGTCTTGAAACTGGCGCACCACTTTGGACAAATTGTCGTAGCTGTCGGACGTGACGATGACGTAATTGATGGGTCTTTCGCGAAAGCCCTGGCCCAGTGAAGGCGGCGTGATGGGGAATGCGCTGATGCCGGGCAAGGCGGCCATGCGTGGCGCAATTTCACGGGCTATTTCTTGGGTGGTTCGGGTGCGTTCTTCCCAGGGCTTGGCGCGCAAAAACACGCTGCCTTGGGCCACGGTGGGGTTGCCGATGTTGCTGAAAATACGGTCGAACTCGGGGTAGTCTTGGCCAATGCGTTCAATGGCTTCGGCGTAGCGTCGGGTGTAGGCGAGTGTGGCGCCGTCGGGGCCGTTGATGGTGGCCAGAATCACGCCCCTGTCCTCAATGGGGGCCAGCTCTTGTTTGGTGGTTTGTAGCAGCCACCAGCTTCCCGCCGCGCTGGCGAACATCACCAACACCACGGCCCAGCGCAGGTTCAGCGCCAATGCCAAAGCGCGGCTGTAGCCCCGGGTTAAGGCGCTCAACACGCGTTCCATACCCCGGTCAAACCGGCCCGGGTTGGGGTTGTGGCGCAGCAGTTTGGAGCACAGCATGGGCGAAAGCGTGAGCGCTACAAAGCCCGACACCACGACCGCACCAGCGAGGGCCAGCGCAAATTCGGCAAACAGGCGCCCGGTGCGCCCGGGGGTGAAGGCCAGCGGCGCGTACACCGCCGCCAGCGTGAGCGTCATGGCCACCACGGCAAAACCCACTTCGCGCGCGCCTTGAATGGCGGCTTCAAACGGTTTCATGCCTTCTTCGATGTGGCGGTAAATGTTTTCGAGCACCACGATGGCGTCGTCCACCACCAGGCCAATGGCCAGCACCAGCGCCAGCAGGGTGAGCGTGTTGATGGAGAAACCGAACAGCGCCATGAGGGCGAAGGTGCCGATCAAGCTGACGGGAATGGTGACCAGCGGAATGATGGAGGCTCGCAGGGTGCGCAGGAACACAAAAATAACCAGCGCCACCAACACCACGGCTTCGGCGATGGTTGTGTAGACCGCTTTGATGGAGCGGTCGATGAAGACCGAGTTGTCGTTGGCAATGTCCACGTTCACGCCGGGTGGCAAATCGGTTTTGACCTTGTCGAGCAATTGGCGCACACCGGCGGAGAGTTCCAACGGGTTGGCCGTGGCTTGGCGAATAACGCCGAGCGAGATGGAATCGCGCCCATTCAGGCGCACCGAGGTGCGCTCGTCTTGCGGGCCTTGCAGCACGCGGGCCACATCGCCCAAGCGAATGGTCTGGCCGTTGATGTTGCGAATGGCCACATCGCGGAACTGGGCCGGGGTTTGCAGGTCGGTGGCGGCGGTGACATTGAATTCGCGCAGCGTGCTTTCAATGCGGCCAGCGGGCACCTCTAAATTGGAGCGGCGCAGCGCGTCTTCCACGTCTTGCACCGTGAGCCGGTAGGCGGCTAGGCGGTCGGGGTCAATCCAGATACGCATGGCGTATTTGCGCTCGCCGTACACCCGCACATCGGCAGCGCCGGGCGCGGTTTGCAGCACCGGTTTGACGATGCGGTTGGCAAAGTCGGACAGTTGCAGCGCGTCGTGCGTATCGGAACTGAGCGCGAGCCAAATAACCGGGAAGGCATCGGCCTCGACCTTGGCAATCACGGGCTCGTCAATGCCTTGTGGCAAACGCTGGCGCACGCGGCTGACTTTGTCGCGCACGTCGGCGGCGGCGGAATCGGGGTCGCGCTCCAGTTTGAAGCGCACCGTGATTTGGCTTTGTTCTTGGCGGCTGATGGAGGTGATGACATCAACGCCCTCAATGCCCGCGAGCGAGTCTTCTAGGGTTTTGGTGATTTGCGATTCGATGACTTCGCTGGATGCGCCACCAAACCGGGTTTGCACCGTGACCGTGGGCTCGTCAATTTTGGGGTATTCGCGCACCGTGAGCCCGGTGAACGAGACCCAGCCTACCAGCAGAATCAAGAGCGAGAGCACGGTGGCGAACACCGGGCGGCGAATGGAAATTTCAGGCAATTGCATGCGGCAGGCTCCCGAAGAAAAGGTGCGTCAAGAGATCGTGGCGACCGAAGCGATGATCACTTGGCGGGCGCGGGCGCAGGCGCTGCTGTGCCACCGCCCACACCGGCGGGGGCACCGCCCTGACCACCACCGGTGGCCCGAGGACCGCCACCGGGTTTGTTCATGTCCACCACCCGCACCGCTGTTCCGTCGCGCTGCAAGCGTTGTTGCCCGGCCACCACCACCGTGTCGCCTTCGGCCACACCGGCCAACACCTGCACCTGCGCGCCTTGGCGCACGCCCAACTGCACTTCGGTGCGGCGCGAGACGAGCTTGGCGGCGTCGCCCTCGCCTTCTTTTTCCAGCTTAAAAACGAATTGCTTGCCGCCTTGGGGCACCAGCGCTTCTTCGGGCACCACCAAGGCGACTTCATTGACCGAAAAAACCGTCAACACCCGCGCAAACATGCCCGGGCGCAAGTCGCCTGCGGGCGACGGCGGCAACACCGCGCGCACCGCCACCGAGCGGCCATTGGCGTCGAGCAGCGGGTCCACAGCCTGCACGCGGGCTGCAAACGACTGGCCGGGCAAGGCGTCGAGCTGCACCTGCACCGACTGACCGGGCTTGATGCGGGTTTGGTAGCGCTCGGGCAGGCGGAAGTCCACCAAAAGGGCCGAGGTGTCTTCCAGGTTCACCAAGTCGGCGCCGTCTTTCACGTATTCGCCCAAGTTGATGCTGCGCAGCCCCACCGTGCCATCAAACGGCGCGGTGACGCGCATGCGCTGCAAACGGGCTTGGGCCAGCGCCACCTGGGCTTCGGCCACTTGCAGGTTGGCTTGGCTTTCGTCCAGCACGCGCTGGGCGACAAAGTTTTCTGCCACCAGTTCTTGGTTGCGCTTGAGGTTGGCCTGCGCCATGGAGAGCTGGGCCTGCGCCTGGCTGAGTTCGGCGCGCTGCAACACGTCGTCCAACTGCACCAGCAACTGGCCCCGGCGCACACGCGCGCCGTCGGCAAAGCCAATGTGGGCAATGCGCCCGCTCACCTCGGGGCGCAGCGTGACGCTTTGGCGCGAACGCAGCGTGCCCACGGCTTGCGCGTCGTCTTGGATGCGCAGGGTTTTCACTTGGGTGACTTCGACACCGGGCACACCGGCTGGGCGCCCACCGCCCGCAGGCGCGGCCTTCGGAGGCCCGCCTAGCGAAGCGGCAGCCGCCGCCGTGGGGGGCGCAGCCCGGTTCTGAAACCACCAGGCACCCGCCGAAGCCAGTCCAATGCCAGCAACAGCCACCACCACATAAAGCGTCTTGTTTGACATGTTTCGATTCTTCAGGAAGGGAACAGAGACAGCGACCGCAGGCGCAACAACTCAAACAATGTAGCAGTCGGAAGACGAGGATGGAGGTTGGCGTTCATTCACCCCGGTGGTGAACAAGCCCAAGGCCCGGCCTATCAGCCCGGCACGCCCCGGTTGGCCAGGCCGTCGGCCCGCTCGTTGCCTGGGTCTCCGGCATGCCCTTTCACCCAGTGCCATTCGATTTTGTGAACGCCGTCGTGCGTCAGGGCATCCAGCCGTTTCCACAGGTCGGCGTTTTTCACGGGTTGTTTGGCTGCGGTTTTCCAGCCTTTGGCTTTCCAGCCATGAATCCACTCGGTGATGCCTTTGCGTACGTATTCGCTGTCCAGGTAGACCGCCACGGTGCAAGGCCGCTTGAGGGCGGAAATGCCCTCAATCACCGCCATGAGTTCCATACGGTTGTTGGTGGTTTCGCGTTCACCGCCCCAAAGTTCTTTTTCATGCCCACCGGCCTTCAGAAAAACACCCCAACCGCCCGGACCGGGGTTGCCCTTGCAGGCACCGTCGGTGTACATCACCACGTGATTCAATCGAAAACTCCAAAAGTGTGAAAGAAAACAAGCGACCTACAGGCCGCTGCAAGGCTGGTGCGGGTTCAATGGCGGTTCGTGGCCACCACTGGGGCCGATGCGGTTGCACGCCGGGGTTTCCAGGCTGGCCCCAACAAGCGAACGCCGCGCACGCGCTTGACCGCCACCACAAAATAAACCGCACCAAAAATGGGCCACCAACGCGCTCCAATCGGGTCCATCCAGGCGGTGCGCTGCAGCCATTTTTCGGTTTGCACCGCTGGCCGGTAACAGCCGTAGCGGTCAGACTCTACTTCAAAACCCAGCAGCTGTAGCCAGTCGCGCAGGCGCCACGGACCGATGAAATCGCCCGCTTCGGGCAGGTACAGGCGGGCCGTGTCGGCCCTCGCCAGCCCCAAGCGCTCCCCCAGCCGCCCGCGTCCCTGACGCAAGCCCCACAAACTGGCCGGGTTGAAGCCCGAAACCACCACCCGGCCCTCGGGCACCAGCACGCGCTCCACTTCGCGCAGCACCTGGTGCGGGTCGGCGCTGAGTTCCAGCGTGTGGGGCAGCACCAGCAAGTCCAAGCTGGCAGCGGGAAAAGGCAGCGCGGCCGCATCGGTGATGAGCGCCACACGGCGCAAAGACGCGACTTGCGCAAGGCCGTCGGCCATGGGCGCACCGGGCGGCGTTTTCAACAGCGGCTCCAGCGGCGCCAATTCCTCGGGCAGCGCCAGCCAGCGGTGCGGCATGCGGTTGGCGCGCAATGCATCGAGCTCAGACAAACCCAATTGCAAGGCGTTGTAGCCAAACAGATCGGCCACCGCTAAATCAAACTGGGTCTGCTCCCAGCCCAAAAGGTACTGTCCAGGCGGGGTTTGCAGCCAACTGCTGAGTCCTGCAGGCGGCTGATCGGCGGAATGTTTGGGGTTCAAGGCCGGGGTTCTCCAGTGGGCGCAACGCGACAACGGCTGCCAGCGATCCGCGCCACGGCATCGTAATCGTTCGGCCTCATGGGCCACATCCATCGGCGCTTTGACCAACGCCCACAGCGGCCAACGACCGGTTCACCGCCCGTGTCAGCCGCTCCACGATCTGGGCCAGATCGTCGGGGGTGCTGATGAACGGCGGCGCCAGCAGGATGTGGTCGCCGCACTGGCCGTCCACCGTGCCGCCCATGGGGTAGACCATCAGACCCTCGGCCATGGCTTCGCGCTTGATCCGCACATGCAGTTTGTGGGCCGGGGCTATCCATTGCTTGCTGGCCCGGTCGGCCACCAGTTCCACGCCCCAGAACAGGCCGCGACCACGAATGTCGCCCACCTGCGGGTGGTCACCAAACGCCTGTTGCAGCAGCGTCTGCAGCTGGTCGCCCCGTTCGCGCACCTGGGCCAGCAGGCCGTCGCGCTGAATCACACGTTGCACCGCCAGCGCAGCAGCACAGGCCACCGCATGGCCCAGATAGGTGTGGCCGTGTTGAAACAACCCGCTGCCTTGGCGAAACGCGTCCACCAGCCGACCTTGCGCCAGCACCGCGCCAATGGGCTGGTAGCCGCCGCCCAGACCCTTGGCGATGGTCAGCAGGTCGGGCACCACGCCGTCTTGCTCGCAGGCGTGCAGCGTGCCGGTGCGGCCCATGCCGCACATCACCTCGTCGAGGATCAGCAAAATGCCGTGGCGGTCGCACAACTCGCGCACGCCCTTGAAGTAACCCGGCACCGGCGTGAGCACGCCAGCCGTGGCGCCGCCCACCGTTTCGGCCACAAAGGCCATCACGTTCTCGCCGCCCAGTTCATCGATGGCGGCAGACAGCTCGGCCACCAGGCGTTGGCCGTATTGCTCAGCGGTCTCATGGCTGCGTCGGTCGCGGTATTCGTAACACGGGGCCACGTGGGTCACGTCGATCAGGATCGGCTTGAACTGCTCGCGACGCCAGGCGTTGCCACCCACCGCCAAGGCACCCAGGGTGTTGCCGTGGTAGCTCTGGCGCCGGGCAATGAAATGGCGCCGCTGGGGCTGGCCGATTTCTACAAAATACTGACGCGCCATCTTCAGCGCCGCCTCCACCGCTTCAGAGCCGCCGCTGACGAAATACACGTGGCTCATGCCGGCGGGCGCGGTGCTGATCAACAGGTCGGCCAGTTCCTCGGCCACCGCCGTGGTGAAAAAGCTGGTGTGGGCGTAAGCCAACTGGTCGATCTGGGCGTGCATGGCCGCGATCACGTCGGGATGCCCGTGGCCCAGGCACGACACCGCCGCACCGCCCGAAGCGTCCAGGTAAACCTTGCCGCTGGCGTCGGTGATGGTGATGCCCTGCCCGCTGACGGCCACGGGCAGGCCGTGGTGCAACTGGCGGTGAAACACATGGGAGGCGTTGGGCTGGACGGTGGTGGTGGGCGTTGGAACGGTCATAAGGGGTACGGTTGAGGATGGATGGAGTACGCAGCTTTCAAACGCCACGGTCTGGGGCGTGGGCTCGCGGCAGCGGGCCGGGCTTGTCCCAATACACGCGGGCGGTTTGCAATTGCTTTTGGCGCTGGGCCAGGCGCTGCACGACCGCTTCACCGCCCTGCTCGGCCACGGCCTGCATCAGTGTTTCGGCCAAGGCCTGGGCGCCGGTCATGGAATGAAAAAAAGCGGGCGATGCCGCGTCAAACAACAGGCTTTGCGTGGCCACGCGGGCCAGGGGCGAGAGCGCGCTGTCGGTCAGCGCCAGCACCGGCACACCGCAGGCAGCCGCCTGCTGCACCGCTTGCACCGTCTGCACGGTGTAGGGGGCTTGGCTCACCGCCACCAGCAGGTCGGCGGGGTCGAGCGCGGCCAGGCGATCGGCCCAGGCACCACCGGGGTCGGTGGCCAGGGCGGTGCCGGGGCGCAGCCAGTCGCAGGTGTAGTGCAGGTGGTAAGCCGTGCCAAAGCTGGCCCGCAACCCCAAAAACAACACACTGCGTGCCTGCAAGATGAGCTGTGCGGCAGCGGCCACGCTGGGCGCCGGGTTGTGGGCCACCACCGAAGCCAGGTTGCCCGCCTGTGCACGGGCCAGCGGGGGCTGCTCTTGATGTAGCTCAAGCACGTCACCCGCCGTGCCCGTGGCTTCGTCGCCCTGCCCGCCCACCGAGCGCGCAAACGCCACCATGGCGGGGCGGCGCATAGCGTCAAACCCGCCCAAGCCCAGCGCTTGGGCCAGCCGCGTCATGGTGGCGGGCGCCACACCGGCAGCCCGGGCCGATTGCCGCATGGACTGCAAACCCAGCTCGGCCGGGTGGGCGCGCACCCAGCGGGCCGCCCGCTGCAGTTCGGGGCTCAGGGCGTCAAAGTGGTGGTCCAGATGCTGGATGAGCTGGCGGTAGGGCACGGCGTTGAATTTGAAACATTTGATTCAAACAAATCATATTGATTCAAACGTTTCTAGTCAAGGTTTTTGAAACCGCGTCCCAACCCAGCGCCAGCGCAAGGAAAAGCCCGCCAGCCCGTCGCAACCGACAGCCTGGCGGGCTTCACCAGCCGCAGCCGGGTCAGGCCGTATGCGGCTTGCGCTTCACCCGGAACCACGCCGCGTACATGGCGGGCAGCGCCAGCAGCGTGAGCACGGTGGCCACCACCAGCCCGCCCATGATGGCCACGGCCATCGGGCCCCAGAACACGCTGCGCGAGAGCGGAATCATGGCCAGCACGGCGGCGGCGGCGGTGAGCACAATGGGCCGCATGCGGCGCACGGTGGCACCCACCACCGCGTCCCAGTCCGGCACGCCGCGTGCGCGGTCTTGCTCAATCTGGTCGATCGAAATCACCGAATTGCGCTGGATCATGCCCATGAGCGCGATCACGCCCAGCAGCGCCACGAAGCCAAACGGGCGGTCCAGCAACAGCAGCGCCCCGGCCACGCCCGCCATGCCCAGCGGGCCGGTGATGAACACCAGCAGCGAACGGCTGAAGCTTTGCAACTGCAACATCAGCAGGGTGAAGGTGATGAACAACATGATGGGAATACCCGCCGCAATGGACGACGAGCCCTTGCTGCTTTCTTCCACCGCGCCCGCCACCTGCACCCGGTAGGCGCTCAAGCCGCGCTGCGCCCAGCCGTTTTCAATCGCTTTGAGGGCGGGCAACAGCTCGGCGGTGACCGTGGCACCTTGCAGGCCTTCCACCACATCGCCTTGCACGGTGATGGCGTAGTCGCGGTTTTCGCGCCAGATCACGCCGGGTTCCCAGTCAAACACAGGACGCGCAATTTGCAACAGCGGAATGCTTTTGCCGCTGGCGGTGGGCAGGTAGGCATTGCCCAGGCTGGTGATGGCGTCGCGCTCGTTCAGCGGCTGGCGCAACACGATGTCGATCAGCTTGTCGCCGTCGCGGTACTGACCCACAGTGCTGCCGCTGAGCAAGGTGCGCCCGGCTTGCGCAATGGACTGGCTGGAAACGCCCAGTGCGCGGGCCTTGGCTTGGTCCACCTCCAGGCGCAGCACCTTCACCGACTCGTTCCAGTTGTCGTTCACGCCGCGCATGTTCGGGTTTGTGCGCACAGCGGCTTTCACCTCGTCGGCCAGGGTACGCAGCACGGCGGGGTCGGTGCCAACCACGCGGAACATCACCGGGTACGGCACGGGCGGGCCGTTGGGCAGCAGCTTGACGCGCCCGCGCACCTCGGGGAATTCGGTGGCCAGCAGCTCGGGCAAGGCTTTGCGCAGGCGCTCGCGGGTTTTCAGGTCTTGCGGCAGCACGATGAGCTGCGACACGTTGGTTTGCGGAAACACCTGGTCCAGCGGCAAATAAAAACGCGGCACGCCCGAACCCACCCAGGTGCTCACGCTGGTCACGCCCGGCTCTGCTGCCAAGCGGGCTTCCACCCGGCGGGTGACTTCGTCGTTGGCGGCCATGCTGCTGCCCTCGGGCAACCACACGTCCACCATGATTTCGGGTCGGCTGGAGTCGGGGAAGAACTGCTGTTGTACCTGCCCCATGCCCACGATGCCCAGCACAAAGGTGCCGATGGTCAGGCCGATGGTGATCCAGCGGTGTTGCACGCACCAGTCCACGGTGGCGCGAAAGCGGTCGTAAAACGGGCCGTCAAACACCTCGTCCGCCGGACCCACGTGGGGTTTCACCTTGAGCAGCTTCACGCCCAAATAGGGCACGAAAAACACCGCCACTATCCAAGACAGCACCAGCGCAATGACCGTGACCGCAAAAATGGCAAAGGTGTATTCGCCCACGGTGGAATTGGCCATGCCGATGGGCAAGAAACCGGCGGCGGTGATGAGGGTGCCGGTCAGCATGGGCATGGCGGTGGCCTCCCAGGTGAAGGTGGCGGCGCGCATCATGGTGTAGCCCTCTTCGAGCTTGCGCACCATCATCTCGAC
>JAUXXN010000025.1 GCA_030684755.1 Hydrogenophaga sp. | reverse complement strand
GCGTTTACAGCAGCACCCAGCACCCCGGCGAGGTGCCGCACTGGGTGTCGCACGCGCTGGGCCTGCACAACCACGCCGTCACCGTGGAATGTCGACGCATGGGTGGAGGCTTTGGTGGCAAAGAAACGCAGGCCGGGCACTTGGCAGTGTGGGCCGCCGTAGCCGCGAACCAACTGAAATGCCCGGTGAAGCTGCGGCTGGACCGCGACGACGACTTTCTGATCACCGGCAAACGCCACCCCTTCGCTTACCACTACCGCGCCGGTTTTGACGACACCGGCCTGCTCTGCGGGCTGGCGCTGGAGATGCTGGCCAACTGCGGTTTCAGCGCCGACCTGTCTGGCCCGGTGGCCGACCGCGCCATCTTCCACGCCGACAACGCCTACTTTTTAGAAGACGTGGCCATTGCCAGCTACCGCTGTAAAACCCACACCCAAAGCCACACCGCCTTTCGCGGCTTCGGCGGGCCGCAAGGCGTGATCGTGATCGAGCGCATCTTGAGCGACATCGCCCGCACGCTCGGCCTGGACCCGCTGGACGTGCGGCTGCGCAACCTGTACGGCATCGAGGAACGCAACACCACCCACTACCAAATGAAGGTGGAAGACAACATCCTGAACCCGCTGATTTCGCAACTTGCGCTCACCAGCCGCTACCGCGAACGGCGCGAGCAGATCGCGGCTTGGAACGCCCAAAGCCCGGTCATCAAAAAAGGCATCGCGCTCACGCCGGTCAAGTTCGGCATCAGCTTCACCGCCACGCTGTTCAACCAGGCCGGTGCGCTGGTGCATGTGTACACCGACGGCAGCGTGCAGGTGAACCACGGCGGCACCGAAATGGGCCAGGGCCTGAACACCAAGGTGGCGCAAATCGTGGCCGACGAGTTGGGCGTGCCGTTTGAGCGCGTGCTGTGCACGGCGGCCGACACCAGCAAAGTGCCCAACGCCAGCGCCACCGCCGCCAGCAGCGGCACCGACCTGAACGGCCGCGCCGCCCAGTTCGCCGCGCGCACCGTTCGCAACAACCTCGCCGCCTTCGTGGCCGGGCTCGACGGCGTGGGCGCGGGCTCGGTGCGTTTTGAAGGCGGCCAGGTCTTCACCGAACAGTCCACCCGCCGGTTTGAAGACGTGGTGGGCGCCGCCTACGCCAACCGCATCCAGCTCTGGAGCGACGGCTTCTACCGCACGCCCAAAATCCACTACGACAAAACCACCCTCACGGGCCGCCCGTTCTATTACTTCTCCTACGGCGCCGCCGTGAGCGAAGTCGCCATTGACACGCTCACCGGCGAGAGCCGCGTGTTGAAGGTGGACATCCTGCACGACGTGGGCCGCAGCATCAACCCAGCCATTGACATCGGCCAGATTGAGGGCGGATTTGTGCAGGGCATGGGATGGCTCACCACCGAGCAGCTGGTGTGGAACGACAAGGGCTACCTACAAACCCACGCCCCCAGCACCTACAAAATCCCCGCCACCGGCGACATTCCGGCCCATTTCAAAGTGGACCTCTGGCCCGAGCCGAACCGGGAAGACAACGTGCACGGCAGCAAGGCCGTGGGCGAACCGCCGTTCATGCTGGGTATCAGCGTGTTTGAAGCGCTGCGCGATGCGGTGGCGCAGGCGGGCGGGCAGGCTGAGGCCATGAACGCACCGGCCACGGCGGAAGAGGTGTTGCGCGGACTGTCGGTGTGAATTGATCGGGTCGTATTCACGCCGAGATCATTTTTTTATTCACCAACGTTTTTAAACTGCCTCCGCTGCAAAACTTTCTATGCACGCAAACTTGGTTGTCACCATCGGCGTCGGCTGCTGTTTACTGGCCGCCGGTGTACCCGCAGCCCATGCCCAAACACCCGCCGAACCGAAGCGCGTGCGGGTGGGTTCGCTGTTGTTTGACCGCACCGAAGTCACCATGGCCCAGTTCGCCCGCTTTGTCCAAGCCACCGGCACCGTGACGCGTGCAGAACGCGAAGGCGGTGGTTTTGAATATGTGGGTGGCTGGCAAAGGCGCCCAGGTTGGACATGGCGCACGCCCGATGGCGTGCCTGCGTCCGACCAATTGCCCGCCGTGCACCTGACGCACGCCGAAGCCGAGGCCTATTGCCGCTGGGCGGGTGGACGTTTGCCCACGGCGGCCGAATGGATCGGCGCGGCCTACACCGAACAACGCAACCCAGCCCCCGCGCCTTGGGTGCGCGGCACCACTTACCCCTACCCCACAGGCCCCACCTCGCAAGGCGCCAACACCAGCGACAGCGATGCGTGGCCACGCGCAGCCCCCGCAGGCGCCACCACCGCAGGCGTGAACGGCCTGTACGACATGGGCGCGAACGTCTGGGAATGGGTGAGCGACGCGCAAGGCGCTGATCGACGCACGATGGGCGGATCTTGGTGGTATGGGCCCGGGCAGATGCGCGCCGAGGTCAACGCTTGGAAAGCTGCCGACTTTTACGCGGTTTACATCGGATTTCGCTGCGTAGCACCGGTGAACTGACTGGAACCACCACGGTGAGCGGTGCGGTTCCATTCAAGCCGCTGAGCTGAAATACCCGCTCGTTTGGCGCGTCTTATTCGGGCCTTTGGCAGCGGTTGTAAGGATGCGGGTCGATGAAAAGATCCCCGTATTTATGACTCATCCGCTTGGACTGTAGAAAAGCAGGAAGGGCAGGTGCAGTTTGTGCTGCCAGCAGTACGACCATACAAGGCAAACACAGTGAAATGACATTGTGTTTGTAGACACGGTCGCCTTGCTGGCACGCTTTCTGTTAGCTTCAAAGCATGAGCCTATCCCTCGATTTCCTCACCCTCCCTTTGCTGGCCGCCGCTGCGTTGGTCTTCATCAGCGTGCTGGCTGGTGTGTTTTCAGC
Organism: Hydrogenophaga sp.; assembly: GCA_030684755.1. Classification (GTDB taxonomy): domain Bacteria; phylum Pseudomonadota; class Gammaproteobacteria; order Burkholderiales; family Burkholderiaceae_C; genus Hydrogenophaga. Next base: position 1,938 of record JAUXXN010000025.1, on the reverse strand, counting down.
GCGCATAGGCTTTTCTTTTTTGCTGGTGTTTCTGGTGGTGGGCACGCTAGCGGGTGTAGATGGACCTGGCGGTCTGGTGTTCAACGACTTCCGGATGAGTTTTTGGGTAGGCAACGTGGCGCTGGCGGTGATTTTGCTGGACGGTGGCTTGCGCACGAACATGAGCACGTTTCGCACCGGTTTGCGCCCGTCGTTGCTGCTGGCCACGGTGGGTGTGGTGTTGTGCACCGCCATCACCGGAGCTGCGGCTTATTGGCTGCTCGATTTGTCTTGGCCTTTGGCTTTGCTGGTGGGCGCCATTGTGGGTTCGACCGATGCGGCGGCGGTGTTTTCGCTGCTGAAGTCGTCGGGTGTGCATTTGAACGAACGGGTGGCGGCCACGCTGGAGATTGAGTCGGGCATGAACGACCCGATGGCGGTGTACCTGACGCTGACTTTTATTGGCATTGCACTGGCTGTGGCAGCGGGCGGCGCGGGCGCGGTGAACGCCGGGGATGTGTTGCTGTCGCTGCTGCAGCAGTTCGGCTGGGGCACTGTTTTGGGGCTGGGTTGCGGCTGGGCGCTGGCGGAGCTGCTCAAGCGCTTGGGCCGGGGGGAAGACGGTGGCGGCGGCATTCGGGCGCTGTTGGTGGTGTCGGGCGGCTTGGCGGTGTTTGCGTTCACCACCTGGTTTGGTGGCTCGGGGTTTTTGGCGGTTTACATCATGGGGGTGGTGGTGGGCAACCGGGCGCGCAAGCAGGTGCGAGCCTCGCTGTCGGCCATGGACGGTTACGCCTGGCTGTCGCAAGCGGGTATGTTTTTGCTGCTGGGGCTGTTGGTCACGCCGTCGGATCTGTTGCGCACGCTGTGGCCAGCGCTGGGGGTTTCGCTGGTGTTGATGCTGGTGGCGCGGCCGCTGTCGGTGTGGTTGTGTCTGGCGCCGCTGCACTTCAAGCCACGCGAAATCACGTTTATTTCGTGGGTAGGGCTGCGTGGTGCGGTGCCGATTGTGTTGGCCGTGTTCCCTGTCATGGCCGGTTTACCGGGTGCGCAAACGTTTTTTAACGTGGCGTTTGTGGTGGTCATCACATCGCTGCTGTTGCAGGGCTCCACCATTGCTTGGTGCGCAAACCGCCTGGGCGTGACCATTCCCGACCCCGACGACACCGAACATTCGCGCTTGGTGTTGGGCGACTTTGTGATGGACGCCAGCACACCCATGGCCGACATTTGCGGCTTTTATGGCTTGCCCGTGCCCACCGACGGCACGCAAACGGTGGGCGACTGGTTGCAGGCCGAGCTGAACCGCCCAGCGGTGCCGGGCGACAGTGTGCACCTGGGCACCGCCGAAATCAGCGTGCGCGACATGCGGGGCAAACGTATCGGGCATGTGGGCATCAAACTGGGCTGATGGGGCAACTGCTTGAGGTATATCGGCTTGGGGTATATTAATAACCCACTGGTCATTAATGAATTTATCCCTCTGTGTCACCAACACCTAGCGCCTCTTTGGACGACCCCGCCGCCGACGCCGAACCCAAACAACGGCGCGTGCGCCGCAAAGAGGCGCGCCCGAGCGAACTGGTGGAAGCTGCGCTGGCCCTTTTTGTTGAAAAAGGCTTTGCGGCCACGCGCGTTGAAGAGGTGGCGGCCCGGGCTGGCGTGTCCAAAGGCACGTTGTTTTTGTACTTTCCGAGCAAAGAAGAGCTGTTCAAGGCGGTGGTGCGTGAAACCATTGCCGGGCGTTTCACCGAATGGCACCAAGAACTGGATAACTTTCAAGGCAGCAACGCCGAATTGGTGCGCTACTGTATGCACAGTTGGTGGGAGCGCATTGGCATGACCGCTGCCTCGGGCATCACCAAGCTGGTGATGAGCGAAGCGAGCATGTTCCCGGAAATTGCCGCGTTTTATCAACAAGAAGTGATTGGCCCCGGCCACGACCTGCTGCGCCGGGTG
>JAUXXN010000023.1 GCA_030684755.1 Hydrogenophaga sp. | reverse complement strand
AACCCGGGAAAACACCACAGGGGAGGCACAACCTGGCGCCCTCCAGCCATGTCCAGAAAGTGACTTTTGACTCGACCATGGGCACGGTGGACGTGGTGTATGGCCGGGTCGTGGGCATCGACATCGACGACCAATACATCGACAGCAACGGCATGGTCGATGTGCTCAAGATGCAGCCCATTGCCCGCATGGGCTAATTTGACTACACCACCGTGGACAACAAATTCCAGTTGGTGATTCCCGGCAACAGCAAGGCTTTGCTCGCCGGCCTCGAAGGCTCACCCGACAAGGCGCAGGACGCCACCGGCAGCCGCTGATTTCTTCTCTTTTGAACGCGCCCACCGTGAACCACTTCCAGCCCGCCACCGCCGACATGTTCTTCGTCCTGCAACAGGTGCTGCAAGCGCCCGCGCAGCTGCAAGCCCTGCCCGCCCACGCCGAAACCGACGCCGCACTGATGGAACAGGTGCTGGAAGAAGCTGGCAAATTTGTGGCCGATGCTGTGGCCCCGCTCAACCGCGACGGCGACGAAATCGGTGCGCAATGGAAAGACGGCGCGGTCACCATGCCGCCCGGTTTCCGCGATGCTTACCAAGCTTTTTGGCAAGCCGGCTGGCCATCGCTGGCCTGCGCCACCGAGGACGGCGGGCAGGGTCTGCCCACCGTGCTCGAAGCCATGCTGTATGAAATGCTCAGCGGCGCCAACCACGGCTGGACCATGGCCCCGGGCCTGCTGCACGGCGCCTACGAGTGCATCAAACACCATGCATCCGACGAACTGAAAGCCACCTACTTAGAGAAAGTGGCCACGGGCGAATGGCTGGCCACCATGTGCCTGACCGAGCCGCACGCGGGCAGCGACTTGGGCTTGGCGTCCACCCGAGCCATGCCCCTGGCCGATGGCCGCTACGCCCTGCGCGGCACCAAAATTTTCATCTCGGGCGGAGAGCACGACCTGAGCGACAACATCGTGCACCTGGTGCTGGCCCGTCTGCCCGACAGCCCACCCGGTCCCAAGGGGCTGTCGCTGTTCCTCGTTCCTAAGTTTTACCCAGACGGCACACGCAGCGCCGTGGTCTGCGAGCGCATCGAAGAAAAAATGGGCCTGCACGGCAGCCCCACCTGCGTCATGCGGTTTGACGACGCGCCCGCCTGGATAGTGGGTGAGCCCGGCAAAGGCCTGAACGCCATGTTCGTGATGATGAACGCCGCCCGTCTGCATGTGGGTCTGCAAGGCATTGGCCTGCTGGAAGCCGCCTGGCAAAAGGCCAACGCCTACGCCCAAGAGCGCCGCCAAATGCGCACACCCGGCGGCGCCAGCAAGGCAGGCCAGGCCGACCTGATTGGCACCCACCCGGCCATGCGCCGCATTCTGGACACCCAACGCGCCTGGGTAGACGCCGGGCGCGTGCTGGCCTACCGCACCGCGCTCGAACTCGACACCATCAAACACCAGCCCGACGCCGAGCGCCGCGAAGCCGCTTCGCGCTGGTGCAGCCTGGTCACGCCGGTGCTCAAGTCCGCCTGGACCGACCAAGCCTTCACCGGCGCCAGCGCCTGCCTGCAGGTGTTCGGCGGCCACGGCTATGTGCGCGAATGGGGCATCGAACAGATCGTACGCGACGCCCGCGTGGCCATGATCTACGAGGGCACCAACGAAATTCAGGCCATCGACCTGCTGGTGCGCAAGGTGCTGCCCGATGGCGGCACCGCAATGAGCGCCTTGCTGAGCGAACTGGCCGCCGAGCTGGGCGACAGCCCCGAGGCAGAACGCACCCGCCAAGCCCTGGCCCGCTTTGCGCAATTCACCACGGCGCAGGTGCTGCCCGGCACCCGGGCGGCTGGCGCATCGCCCGAGCTGCCCTACTGGTTGGCCGACGACTACCTGCGCGCCCTCGCCATGCTGCTCATGGCCTGGGCCTGGTGCCGCGTGGGCACGACACCGCAGAGCACCGAGGCACGCTGGGCGAACGCCCACACCGGCTTTTGGCGCTGGGTCTGGCCCGAATTCGACACACGCATGGCCATCATGGGCAGCAGTCTGGGCACTGCATAAACCCAAGTCGCCCAGCAGACTGGGCTTGGGCCAAGTTTGCGCAAAACCCAAGCAGGCGCGCTATGCTCTGAGCATGTCTGAGACCTCTGTTGCCAACACCCTGCGCCGTCCACGGGCTGCCCGCCAAAACAGCGCACCCACCGAAGCCCGTGCAGAAACCACCCAAGCCACCAGCGCAGGCGAGCTGGACACCAGTTACCTGGAAACCCTGCTGGGCTACAACGCCCGCCGCGCTGCGCTGTCCGTCATATCGGTGTTTTTGCAACGCATGGAGCCCTATGGCCTGCGCCCCGTGGACTTCTCGGTGCTCACGCTCATTGCGCACAACCCGGGCATCACCTCGCGGCAACTCTGCACCGCGCTCGACATCTTGCCGCCCAACTTGGTAGGCATGATCAAAAGCTTGGACAAACGCGGCCTGATTGAGCGCCGCGCTCACCCCACCGACCGCCGCGCCCAGGGCCTGCATGTCTCGGCTGCTGGCAAACGCCTGCAAAGCGAGGCCCAAACCACCGCCACCCAGCTGGAACAAGACGTGTCTCAAGCCCTCACAGCCGACGAGCTGCAAACGCTCAACCGCCTGCTGCACAAGGTTTACCGCCGCTGAACACTTGAGCCACCCAGCCATTGTGCAAACGGGTTGGCGTTTTTGCTGGGGTTCGTTGGGGTAAGTCCCAATCGCTGAATTTGCTGCCTCGTTGATACATTGGGCGCAGCTAGCAAACTGCTAGCAAAGGTCTACCGCACCATGCGGTGGCCTCCCCCAACCGCCCAACAATCAGCCACCGGAGACACGCATGAGCGCCAAAGACAACGCCGCAGTGATTCGGCTGTTCGATCTGCTGGAATCGCGCTACGCCCTGCGGGTGATTTGGGCCCTGAGCGACGGCCACCCGCAAACCTTTCGCCTGCTGCAAGACAGCGTGGGCGGCGTCACACCCAACACGCTCAACACCCGTTTAAAAGAGTTGCGCGCCGCCCGCCTGGTGGACCACAGCGGCGCCGGCTACCGCCTCACCACACAGGGCGCCAACCTGGCACGAAGCCTGCTCAATGTGCAACAGTTCGCCCCCAAATGGAGCCAGCTTCAATCCCGCGCAGCGGCCACCGCCGCCAGCAAAGCAGAACAAGCCCAGCCACCGGCCTGACCACCCCGGCAGCCCAGCCGCTCAGCCCGCCGGGGTGTCCACCACCGTCTGGCACTGTTCGCCCAAACCACGCCCGCCCAGGCGCACCACGTCGCCCGCCTTCAAATACACCGGCGGCTTCTGGCCCATGCCAACGCCGGGTGGCGTGCCGGTGGGAATCACATCGCCGGGTTGCAGCGCCATGAAACGGCTCAGGTAGCTCACGATCTGCGCCACACCAAAGATCATGGTGCGGGTGTTGCCGGTCTGGCGGCGCACGCCGTTCACCTCCAGCCACAGGTCCACATCCTGCGGGTCGCCCAGCTCGTCGGGCGTCACCAGCCAAGGGCCCAGCGGGCAATGCGTGGGGTAGCTCTTGCCCTTGGTCCACTGGCCTTCCAGTTCAATCTGGTAAGCCCGTTCCGACACATCGTTCACCAGGCAATAACCCGCCACGTATTGCAACGCCTCAGCCTCACTCACATGAAAGGCGCGCTGCCCGATCACAATGCCCAGCTCCACTTCCCAGTCCAGTTTGTGCGACTCGGGCGCCAGCCACACCGCATCGTTCGGGCCGCTGATGGCGCCGTTGTGCTTGTTGAACACAATGGGCTGGCCCGGTGGCTTCAGGCCCGCCTCGGCCGCGTGGTCGGCGTAATTCAGGCCAATGCACACCACGTTGCCCACGCCGCCCACACAGGCGCCCAGGCGGGTACCGGCCGGGACCAACGGCAAAGTGATCGGGTCCAGCACGGCCAGGCGAGACATAGAATCGGGGCCGAGCGTGGCGGGCGTGATGTCGGCGATCACGCCCGAGAGATCGCGCAGCGCACCGCTGGCGTCCAACAAACCGGGTTTTTCTGCGCCCTGCGGGCCGTGGCGAAAGAGTTTCATGGGCGTGGATCTGTGGGAAAAAACCCGATTTTCACCCGCTTACCGCCGAATTGCGCCATTTGCCACTGCCCACCCTTGAACTTGCGCGACAAGCCCCCACGTTTTTCGCGAGCCAGTTTTGTCTTTGAATTCACGTCAAACCATCAACGCCCATGAGCCAACAACCCCACCCCGCCGAAAGCACCAGCCCTGAAAACACCGCGCCCATCAGCCCGGAAGAAGCGCTGGCCGCAGCCGCCGTGGCCGAAGCCGATGAGCTGGCAGCCCTGAGCAACGAAGTCAGCACCCTCAAAGCCCAAAACGCCAACCTGGCCGAGCAATACCTGCGCGCCAAAGCCGAAGCCGAAAACACCCGCCGCCGCGCCGAAGATGAAATGGGCAAGGCGCGCAAATTTGCTGTGGAAAGCTTTGCCGACAGCCTGCTCGCCGTGGCCGACAGTCTGGAAGCCGGCCTGGCCATTCAGGAAGCCACCCGCGAACAGCTGCGCGAAGGCTCCGAAGCCACGCTCAAACAGCTCAAAAGCGCACTGGAGCGCCACAAGGTGCTGGAAATTGCGCCCGCCGCCGGCAGCAAATTCGACCCCCACCAACACCAAGCCATCAGCATGGTACCCGCCGACCAAGAAGCCAACACGGTGGTCAGCGTGCTGCAAAAAGGCTACCTGATTGCCGACCGCGTGCTGCGCCCCGCCCTCGTCACGGTGGCAGCACCCAAATAAGTCTTTTGTATGGGTATCCCCTTGAAACAGGGGGGTCTTATCCACACATCCTGAACATCCTTTTCACCAATTTATTTATTTTTCCGGAGCACACAACATGGGCAGAATCATCGGCATCGACTTGGGCACCACCAACTCTTGCGTATCCCTCATGGAAGGCAACACCACCAAGGTGATTGAGAACTCGGAAGGTGCGCGCACCACGCCGTCCATCGTGGCTTACCAAGAAGACGGTGAAGTTCTGGTGGGCGCCAGCGCCAAGCGCCAGGCCGTAACCAACCCACGCAACACGCTCTACGCCATCAAGCGTCTGATCGGTCGCAAGTTCACCGAGAAAGAGGTCCAGAAGGACATCAACCTCATGCCTTACTCCATCGTGGCGGCCGACAACGGCGACGCCTGGGTGGAAGTGCGCGGCAAGCAAATCTCGGCCCAGCAGGTCAGCGCCGACATTCTGCGCAAGATGAAGAAAACCGCCGAGGACTACCTGGGCGAGCCAGTCACCGAGGCCGTCATCACCGTGCCCGCGTATTTCAACGACGCACAGCGCCAGGCCACCAAAGACGCTGGCCGCATTGCCGGCCTGGACGTGAAGCGCATCATCAACGAGCCCACCGCTGCGGCTCTGGCCTTTGGCCTGGACAAGCAAGAAAAGGGCGACCGCAAGATCGCTGTGTACGACTTGGGTGGTGGCACGTTCGACGTGTCCATCATCGAAATCGCTGATGTCGATGGCGAGAAGCAATTTGAAGTGCTGTCCACCAACGGCGACACCTTCTTGGGCGGCGAAGACTTCGACCAGCGCATCATCGACCACATCATCAGCGAGTTCAAAAAAGAACAAGGTGTTGACCTGTCCAAAGACGTGCTGGCCCTTCAGCGCCTGAAAGAAGCCGCCGAAAAAGCCAAGATTGAGCTGTCCAGCTCGGCCGCCACCGACCTGAACCTGCCCTACATCACCGCCGACGCTTCAGGCCCCAAGCACCTGAACATCAAGCTCACGCGCGCCAAGCTCGAAGCCCTGGTGGAAGAGCTGATCGAGCGCACCATTGCCCCCTGCCGCACCGCCATCAAAGACGCCGGTATCAGCGTGGGTGACATCCACGACGTGATCCTGGTCGGTGGCATGACCCGCATGCCCAAGGTGCAAGAAAAGGTGAAAGAGTTCTTCGGCAAGGAGCCACGCAAAGACGTGAACCCCGACGAAGCCGTGGCCGTGGGTGCTGCCATTCAGGGCCAAGTGCTCTCGGGTG
>JAUXXN010000015.1 GCA_030684755.1 Hydrogenophaga sp. | reverse complement strand
AAGGTGTTGCCCAGGATGATCTGGGCGCCCATGTCTTCCAGGCTCGACGGTGCCACGCCTTTGACCGTGCCGTAGGTGCCCACGGGCATGAAGATGGGGGTTTCGACCACGCCGTGGTTGAGTGTGAGACGGCCACGGCGGGCATGGCTGCCCAGATAGTCGCCCTCGGGGGCGTCTGTTTTCAGCAGGTCAAATTTCAGCATTGGGGGCTCCAGGCAACGCGGCATTGTACGGACGGCCTGTGCGCTCGGGCTGTGGTGTGGCGCCAGCCGCTTTAAGGCGCGCGGATGCTTCGCTGCACCGTGGGTGGGGTGCGCCGGTTACAGCGGAACGTCCAACGCCAGAATCCAGACCACCAGTTTGGCCGCGTCCATTTCAGCGTGTCAGAACTGTGCGGGTGCTGGCGTCAACCAGGATGTGTTCCATGGAGGGTACTGGGCCGGACTGGTCCCAAACCCAGGCCATTAAAAGAGCCAAACCCAGCGACAGCAAAAGGGCTAAGCCCAGGCGTATACATATTTCAATCACGTTGGCGCTCGTTTTTGGCGGAAATTCTTGGAAGAGCATTGTGTGCAACGAACATGCGACCGTCGGCGCGATACAGTAAAAAACGTGACGAAATGCCAACTCACTGCCAAGTTTTTGGCCCATTTGTCGCCAAATGGATGCAACTGCGTTACTTCTTACTCAGCAGCATGGCGTCGCCGTAGCTGAAAAAGCGGTATTCCCCAGCCACCGCGTGGCGGTACAGGTCCATGACCCGTTCATAGCCGGTGAAGGCGCTGACCAGCATCATCAGCGTGCTCTTGGGCAGGTGGAAGTTGGTGATGAGCAGGTCCACCACTTGGAACTGAAAACCCGGCGTGATGAAGATATTGGTGTCGCCTTGCGTGTGCCCGGTGTGCGCCCAGCTCTCCAGCGTGCGCACGGTGGTGGTGCCCACGGCCACCACGCGGCCACCGCGCGCGCGGCAGTCGGCAATGGCTTGTAGAGTCTCGGGCGGGATGGCGTAGCGTTCGTGGTGCATCACATGGTCGCTGATGCGTTCGGCCTTCATGGGCGCGAAGGTGCCCGCGCCCACATGCAGCGTGACGCTGGCGCGCTGCACGCCGCGCGCTTGCAGGGCGGCCAACACGCCTTCGTCAAAGTGCAGCGCGGCGGTGGGCGCGGCCACGGCGCCGGGCACGCGGGCGAACACGGTTTGGTAGCGGCGCTCGTCGTCGGCATCGTCGCTGTGGGTGATGTAGGGCGGCAGCGGCACATGGCCGTGGCGCGCCATCAGCTCATAAGGCGTTTCTCCGGCGGGGCCTAGTAGGCGCAGGCGAAAGAGTTGGCCGTTGTCGTCGGGCCAGCGGCCCAGAAAGGTGGCATCAAACCCACCGCCGTGCAGCCCGCCAACGAAGTGCAGCAAACCGCCGGGTTGCGGTTTTTTGCTCACGCGGATGTGCGCCACCACCTCTTGGCCCGATCCGTCCAGCGCTTCGTGCGGCAGCAGCACGCGCTCAATCAAGACTTCAAACTTGCCGCCGCTGGCTTTTTCGCCGAACAGCCGGGCTTTCACGACTTGGGTGTCGTTGAACACCAGCAGATCGCCGGGTTGCAGCAGGCTGGGCAGGTCGCGAAAGATGCGGTCCACCGCGTGCGCGCCGCTGGCGTCGAGCAGGCGCGAGGCGCTGCGTTCGGGTGCGGGGTGCTGGGCAATCAGGTGTTCGGGCAGCTGGAAATCGAAGTCGGCGACAACGAAGTCGCGGGCTGGAGCGGGTGTGGTTGTGTGCATGGTGCTTGAGGGCCGGACAGGGCCCGTTCCAAGTAAGGGGAGGTCAATAAGCCGGGGAAATGGTGGATAAAAAGACAGGCAGAATTGTCCCATGCCACCCGACGCGCCCCAGCCAACCCCCCGCAAAGCGCTTTCCGCCCCGCAAAAAGCCCTGCGCAAGCTGGGGCTGGTGCGCAACATCGACCTGGCACTGCACTTGCCGTTGCGTTACGAGGACGAAACCCGCATCGAGCGGCTGGCCGATGCACGCGAAGGCCAAACGGTGCAGGTGGAGGGTTGGGTGACCCACAGCGAGGTCAGCCTGGGGCCGCGCCGTCAGTTGCTGGTGACGCTGGACGATGGCTCGGAGGTCATCACGCTGCGCTTTTTCAGCTTTTACCCTTCGCACCACAAGACGCTGGCGGTGGGCGCGCGGGTGCGGGTGCGCGGTGAAATTCGCGGTGGCTTCATGGGGCGCAGCATGATGCACCCCGCGTTTCACCCCGCCGGTGGCGAGCTGCCCAACGCGCTCACGCCGGTTTACCCCACCAGCGCGCAATTGCCCCAGGTGTATTTGCGCAAGGTGGTGGCCAGCGGGCTGACGCGGGCCGACCTGAGCGAAACCTTGCCGCCCGAGCTGCTGGCCAGTTTGCAAACCGTGGTGCGCGCGCCATGGACGCTGCGCGAAGCCTTGCGCTATTTGCACCAGCCGGGAGCAGACGTGTCGCTCGACGCGCTGGAAGACCGCAGCCACCCCGCTTGGCAGCGTTTGAAGGCCGAAGAGTTGCTGGCGCAACAGCTGTCGCAACTGACCGCCAAGCGCGAGCGCGATGCCCTGCGCGCACCGTCCCTGCGTCCGCACCCGGGTGGCCTGCACGAGCAGTTGCTGGGCGTGTTGCCGTTTCGGCTGACGGCGGCGCAAAGCCGTGTGGGCGCAGAAATTGCCCACGACCTGGCCCGCCCGGTGCCCATGCACCGCCTGTTGCAGGGCGATGTGGGCTCGGGGAAAACCGTGGTGGCGGCGCTGGCGGCGGCCATTGCCATCGAATCGGGCTGGCAGTGCGCGCTGATGGCGCCCACCGAAATCCTGGCCGAACAGCACTTCGCCAAACTCATTGGCTGGCTGGAGCCGCTGCTGGCCCCGCTGGGCAAACGCGTGGCCTGGCTCACCGGCAGCCAGAAGAAAAAACAGCGCACCGAGATGCTGGCCCTGATTGCCAGCGGCGAAGCCGCGCTGGTGGTGGGCACGCACGCGGTGATTCAAGATCAGGTGGTGTTCCAGAACCTGGCGCTGGCCCTCATCGACGAGCAACACCGCTTTGGCGTGGCGCAGCGGCTGGCGCTGCGCAGCAAGATGGGGCCGGGCGCATCGCTTGCGCACGCCGTGTCGCCGCTCAGCCCCTCAAGGGGCAACGCTGGCGGCCCGGCGGAGCCGGTTCCGCTGCGTTCTGGGCCCGAACTCACGTCGCCTGCAGCGCCATCGGTTCGCGCTGAGCCTGTCGAAGTCCCCGCCCAAGAGCCGCACCTGCTCATGATGACCGCCACGCCCATTCCGCGCACGCTGGCCATGAGCTACTACGCCGACCTGGACGTGTCCACCATCGACGAGTTGCCGCCAGGGCGCACGCCCATCGTCACCAAGGTGGTGTCGGACCAGCGCCGCCACGAGGTGATCGAGCGCATCCGCGCCCAGGTGGCGCAGGGGCGGCAGGTGTACTGGGTGTGCCCGTTGATTGAAGAGAGCGAGGCGCTGGACCTGTCCAACGCCACCGCCACCCACGCCGAGCTGAGCGAAGCGCTGAACCGGGGTGCAGCGTCTGACAAGCCTTTGTTGGCGCAGTTGGACGCAGCGACAGAAACCCAGGAGCTGTCTTTGGCCACGTCTGCGGTGCCGTTGGGCGCATCGGGCGTGCTGGTCGGCTTGCCGCATTCGCGCATGCCGGTGGCCGAGAAAAAAGCCGTCATGGCCTTGTTCAGCGCCGGGCTCATGGCCGTGTTGGTGTCCACCACCGTCATTGAAGTGGGCGTGGACGTGCCCAACGCCTCGTTGATGGTGATTGAACACGCCGAGCGCTTTGGCCTGAGCCAGTTGCACCAGTTGCGTGGACGCGTGGGGCGGGGCGCTGCCGCGTCGGCCTGTGTGCTGCTGTATTCACCGCCCGACGGTGGGCGCCTGAGCGAAACGGCGCGCGAGCGCCTCAAAGCCATGGCCGAGACCAATGACGGCTTTGAAATTGCCCGGCGCGACCTGGAGATTCGCGGGCCGGGTGAGTTTTTGGGCGCACGGCAGTCGGGCGCGGCCATGCTGCGCTTCGCCGACCTGGCCACCGACGGCCATTTGTTGGACTGGGCACGCAGCGCCGCCGCGCAGATGCTGGCGCAGCACCCTGCAGCGGCTGAAAAGCACATTGCCCGTTGGTTAGGCACCAAGGCCGAATACCTCAAGGCTTGACGGGCTGTAGCGATTCGTCCGCTGGCGTGCCCAGTGGATGTTCCATCAGCCCTTGCGCCAGCGCATCGAACACCACCCGAATGCGCCGAGATGTGCGCAGCTCTCGGTGGGTGACCAGCCACATGGGAAAGCGCACCGGCGGCACATCGTCGAGCACGCGCACGATGCCGGGCGTGTCATGGGCGATCTCGTCCATCATGACGCCAATGCCCAGGCCCTCGCGCACCAGCGCCCAGTGCGCGACCGAATGGTCGGCGTAGCAGCTGAAGTTGGCCTCGTTGAGCGGCAGACCGTGCTGGCGCAGGTAACCCAGAAATTGGCCTGAGCGATCCGACCCCACAAAGGGCAGGTGGGCCGCTTCTTCGGCGCTGCGTGGATGGCCGTGCAGCTTGACCCAGTCTTCGGACGCATAAAAGTGGGCCGTGGCCTCGCGGATCAGCCGGGCGATCAGGTCCGGCTGCTCGGGCTTGACATGGCGGATCGCAATATCGGCCTCGCGGCGCTGCAGGTCGCTCAACGCGTTGGTCGCTACGATTTCAATCGCGATACCCGGTTCTTGTTCGCGCAGCTTGCGCACCAGTGGTGGCAGCAAGACGGCAGCCACCAGGTCGCTGGCTGAGACAGAGACCACGCCGCCCACCGCCTGCGAACGGCCGGTGGCCGCTAAGCCCAGGGCCTCGGCGGCGGCACCCATGTGGCGGGCGTGCTCCAGCAGGTCCAGCCCGGTGGGGGTGAGTGCCATGGTTTTTCCCACGCGCTCGAACAGCGTTACCCCCATGTTTTGCTCAATGGAGGCCACTTGCCGGCTCAAGGTGGGCTGGGTCAGGCCCAGTTTTCGGGCTGCCGCCGAAAGCGACCCTGTTTCGGCAGTTTCTAAAAATGCCCTGAGCTGGTTCCAGTCGATTTTTTCCATACTTAAATGCATGAGTTGTCTGCAATTTACCGCTATTTCATGCGGTGCGTTGCATGGATAGTATCCAAGGCTGATTCCTTGTACCACTCTTGACACAACCT
>JAUXXN010000013.1 GCA_030684755.1 Hydrogenophaga sp. | reverse complement strand
AGGTTGTTGGACTCGGTGGCACCGCTGGTCCAGACGATTTCGCGGGGGTCGGCACCGATCAGGTCGGCCACTTGGTCCCTGGCGGTTTCCACCGCCTTTTCCGCTTCCCAGCCCCATGCATGGCTGCGCGAAGCCGGGTTGCCGAAATGCTCGCGCAACCAGGGAATCATGGCATCAACCACCCGTGGGTCGCAGGGGTTCGTTGCGCTGTAGTCCATGTAGATGGGAAAATGTGGCGTAGTCATGGCTGGCTCGGTAAGTGGCTGGCGTTATGAATGGATATTTGTGGAGTGACTGGCCCAGGATGCTGCCCGACACACGGTCAACCAAGGCGGCCGACCCGTTGCCTGCACGCAAAAAGGACGCTCACTTTGAGAAGGCAGCTCCGAGAGCAAACACCGAGTTGGGTGCATTGACCCGGATCGGCTTCACCACCGACGGGCTGGAGATGGCGCGCTTGATCATGGGGATGTTTTCAACCACCAGGCCCTTGGCCAGTTGTTCGTCTACCAAGGACTGCAGCGACACCGAATCCAGGAAGTCGACCATCTTAGAGTTCAAGGCCGCCCACAGATCGTGCGTCATGCAACGGTGCCCCTCGCCCAGACAGTTTTCCTTGCCACCGCACTGAGTGGCATCAATGGGCTCGTCCACCGAGACGATGATGTCGGCCACGGTGATTTCCGCAGCCTTGCGACCCAGCGTGTAACCACCGCCAGGGCCGCGGGTGGATTCCACCAGCTCGTGGCGACGCAGCTTGCCAAACAGCTGCTCCAGGTAAGACAGCGAAATTTGTTGGCGCTGGCTGATAGCCGCCAGGGTGACGGGACCATTGTTCTGACGCAGGGCCAGATCAATCATGGCTGTGACCGCAAATCGGCCTTTTGTCGTGAGGCGCATTTTCAAGCTCCTTAAATGTTGGCTTGACCGTCGTTGTTTGATTCACGGGAAGAACGCCCCGTGAAACTCTGCTCCGCCCACCCTGCCCATGCTTTGGGCCGATACATCGAAGGCTTTCCCGACTGTTTTCGTCGAGTATACAGTAAAGCCTAGTGATTTGATCGAGATTGTAACCCATTGAGCCAATTTGTCCAAGACAAACGAAGTTTGTCGAGCAGGTTGTAATGGGTAGTGCACCCGTCACGCTCGTGCGGTTTAAGCCACGTTGTCCATGCCGGCTGCGCCAAACAACTGCGTCTTCAGGCGGCTCAACTGGTCGCGAACGGCGGCCGCTTTTTCAAACTCGAGGTTGCGCGCGTGCTCCAGCATGAGCTTTTCCAGCCGCTTGATTTCGCGCGCCACATCCTTTTCGCTCATGTCTTCGATGCTGGCCCGGTGCGCGCTCTCAGCGGCCAGGCGGTCGGCCTCTTTGCCCGCCTTTTCGCTGTATACACCGTCGATCAGGTCTTTGATGCGCTTGTTGAGCGCCTTGGGCGTGATGCCCATGGCCAGGTTGTGCTCGATCTGCTTGGCGCGGCGGCGGTTGGTTTCGTCCATCGCCTTGCGCATCGACTCGGTGACGCGGTCGGCGTACAAAATGGCGCGCCCATTGAGGTTGCGCGCCGCGCGGCCAATGGTCTGGATCAGGCTGCGTTCGGAACGCAAAAAACCTTCCTTGTCGGCGTCCAGAATGGCCACCAGCGACACCTCGGGAATGTCAATACCTTCACGCAGCAGGTTGATGCCAACGAGCACGTCGAACGCACCCAGGCGCAGATCGCGCAAAATTTCCACGCGCTCCACGGTGTCCACATCGCTGTGCACATAGCGCACCTTCACGCCGTTTTCGGTCAGGTAGTCGGTCAGCTGCTCGGCCATGCGCTTGGTCAGCGTGGTGATGAGCACCCGCTCGTTTTTCTCCACCCGGATGCGGATTTCCTGCAGCACATCGTCCACCTGGTGGGTGGCGGGGCGCACTTCCAGCTCCGGGTCCACAAGGCCGGTAGGGCGCACCAGCTGCTCCACCACCTGGCCGGCGTGGGTTTTTTCGTAGTCGGCCGGCGTGGCCGACACAAACACCACCTGGCGCATGCGCTGCTCGAACTCGTCGAACTTGAGTGGCCGGTTGTCCAGCGCACTGGGCAGGCGAAAGCCGTATTCCACCAGCGTGGTCTTGCGGGCGCGGTCGCCGTTGTACATGCCGCCAAACTGACCTATCAGCACGTGGCTTTCGTCCAGAAACATCATGGCGTCTTTGGGCAGGTAGTCGGTGAGCGTGCTTGGAGGCTCGCCCGGCGCACTGCCTGAGAGGTGGCGCGAGTAATTTTCAATGCCTTTGCAGTGGCCCACCTCGGCCAGCATTTCCAGGTCAAACCGGGTGCGCTGCTCCAACCGCTGGGCTTCCACCAGCTTGCCCATGCCCACCAACTCTTTCACCCGGTCGCGCAGCTCTTCCTTGATGGCCTCCACCGCGCTCAGCACCTGCTCGCGCGGGGTCACGTAATGGCTGCTGGGGTACACCGTGAAGCGCGGGATCTTCTGCCGCACCTTGCCGGTGAGCGGGTCAAACAGTTGCAGGGTTTCCACTTCGTCGTCGAACAACTCGATGCGGATCGCCATCTCGGAATGTTCGGCCGGGAACACGTCGATGGTGTCGCCGCGCACGCGGAACTTGCCGCGCGAAAAGTCGGCCTCGTTGCGCGCGTACTGCATGCGCACCAGCTGGGCGATCAGGTCGCGCTGGCCCATCTTGTCGCCCACCCGCAGCAGCATCACCATCTGGTGGTAGCTCTCGGGCTTGCCGATGCCGTAGATGGCAGACACCGTGGCCACCACGACCACGTCGCGCCGCTCCAGAATGCTCTTGGTGCAACACAGCCGCATCTGCTCGATGTGCTCGTTGATCGCGCTGTCCTTTTCAATGAACAGGTCGCGCTGCGGCACGTAGGCCTCGGGCTGGTAATAGTCGTAATAGCTGACGAAGTACTCGACCGCGTTCTTCGGGAAGAACTCGCGAAACTCGCTATAAAGCTGCGCGGCCAGCGTCTTGTTGGGCGCAAACACAATGGCTGGGCGCCCCAGGCGGGCGATCACATTGGCCATGGTGAAGGTCTTGCCCGAGCCTGTCACGCCCAGCAAGGTCTGAAACACCTCGCCGTCGTTCACCCCTTCGACCAGCTGGCGAATGGCCTCGGGCTGGTCGCCGGCGGGCGGGTAAGGCGAGAACAGCTCGAAAGGCGAGCCGGGAAACCGCTGGAACTCGCCCTCTAGGGGCGGTTCGCTCACCACTTCAAGCAGGGGTGTGGTCGGCGTCAGGGGTATCTGTGTCAGGGGCATCGGCGGATTGTGCCGCAGCGGGGGCGGTGCTCTGGCCGGCGGGGCGGCGTTCCCACACGGCGGGCTTGGCCCGCAGCTCCACGTAACACTGCTCGCCACCGGCTTGTGCCAAGGCATCCAGTGCAGCGGTCAAATCGGCCGGGGCCATGACGGCAGCGGCTGCCTTGTCGGCGCCAAACTGGCAATCAAAGTCCCAGAAGTCAGCACCCTCGGGCAAATCGCGGCGGCGCTCACGCTTGATGTACTTGCGGATTTCGTGTTTGACGGCTTCGAGCACGCGGTCGGGGTGCTTGCCTTCGGCGCGCAAGGGGAATGTTTTTCTCATGGAGGGTCCTTCAAAGGGAGTGAGCGCCCAGGGAGGACGTGATGACAACCCCCGATTATCGGTGAAGCCAACACCGCATCCACCCGGATGCGTCAGTCGGGCAGCACGATTTCGTAGCTGCCCTCGTCCAGGCTGCGGTAAGGCCCCCAAACCGCTGCCAGCGCCGCTGCTTCAGCGAATTGCCAGTGCTCAAACAAGGTGCGCTCGTCCACGGTGAGCGCCTCCATATCTGGGCTTTCACCGTGCAAGGCCGAGATGCGCTGGTACGCCGCATACACCGGCGCCACCAGGGCGGCATCACCCAGCGCGGTTTCAAGCGCTTGGCGAAACAGGCGTTCGGCCGCCTGGCGTTGTGCGGGTGAGGCGTCGTCTGACACGAAAAGTCTGAGGGTGTAGGTCATGGGGCCCGGGGTAGCCTGGCAGGCGCGTTGCACAATGGGCCCATTATCGATCCCGCGCGGCCGCACACCGCCGCCCCAGCCCATGAACACCCCACGCCCCACGCCCAGCAAAGACGAGATCGCCCTGTTGCCCGAGTTTGACCGCCTGGGGCTGGACCGAATCACGCTGGTCGAGACGGCCCGGCAGGCCACCGAGGCGGTGGCCGCACTGCGCGATCACCCAGTCTGGGGTTTTGACACCGAGTCCAAACCCACTTTTGTGAAGGAACAGGTGTCTGACGGGCCGCACATCGTGCAGCTGTCCACCCTGCACCACGCCTGGGTGTTCCAGCTGGTCGACCCCGGCTGCCGCGAACAGGTGGCCGAACTGCTGGCCCACGCAGGCCATCGCAAAGCAGGCTTCGGGCTGGGTGACGACACGAAACGCATTGTGGCCAAACTGGCCGTGGCGCCCGCTGCAGTGCTGGAACTCAACCACGTGTTTCGCGAACGCGGCTACCGCAAAGACATGGGCGTCAAAGGCGCGGTGGCGGTGCTGTTCAACCAGCGCTTCATCAAGTCCAAAAAAGCCGCCACGTCCAACTGGGCCAACCCGCAATTGAGCGCGGGCCAGCTGGTCTACGCGGCCAACGACGCCTACGCGGCGGCGCGGGTGTTTCATGCGCTGAACCTGCCGGTCTGACCTGGCCCGTCAGCGCCGGCGCAGCGGGGTGAGCAGGTCACTCAGGCCGTTGTGGTCAATCTCGTGCATGAGTTGCAGCAAGCGGCCCACCTCACTTTTTGGGAAACCCTCGCGCGCAAACCAGTTCAGGTAGTTGCCCGGCAAGTCGGCAATGGGCGTGCCCTTGTACTTGCCAAAGGGCATTTCTACGGTCAGCAGCCGCTCCAGGTCTTCAGGCTTCATCGTGCGTCGGGAGCCTTGGGCGCCGTGGCCTGGTCCATCCAACTGCGCACACTGGTGGTGAACAGCGCGGGTTTCTGGCGCATCAGCCAATGGCCCGCATCGAAACCCTGCACACCACAGCCCGGCGTGGTGCCCAGCGCCGCCAGCCAGCGCGGCGAATGGAACATGAACGGCTTGCGTTTGCCAAAGAAAAACAAGGTGGGCAGTTGCGGCCCCAGCACCTGGCTCACACGGGCCACACCACGCAGCCCGCCAAACGAGCCAAACCACTGCATGGCATAGGGGTAGTTCATCTGCCAGCCGATGTGCTCGGGCGGCGTGCGGCAGCCAATGGTGTGCGCCATGTAGCGGGTCATGCGGTCAGCCAGGCCGGGCAACACACCGCCCAGCTTCCAAGCCACGGCCAGCCACAGTTGGTAACCAGCGATGAGGAATTTTTCTTTGAAACTGAGCGACTTCAAATAAGCGCCCGAGTTGGTGTCGCCAATATCCACCCCCACCACCCGCGCCACGCGGTGGATGTGGCGCGCCGCGTACTCGTAGCCAAAAAAACAACCCCAGTCGTGCAGCAGCAGTGTTACCGGCTCTGTCGGGCTCACGGCGTCCACCACCGCGCCGACCAGCGCACACATCTCGTCCACCGACACCGGGCGAGGCGGCTGGCCCAGATCAAACCCCGGCAATGCAAAACGCACGCAGCGGTAGCCGTCGCGCATGCCGGCCACGGTGTCGTCCCACAGGGCCGGTGTGTCGGGCCAGCCGTGCAGCATCACCACCGTGGGGCCGGTGCCCTCGATGGTCACGTCCAGGCCTTTTACGTTCAGGCGGTTTTGCATGGGTCAGATTCCTGATGTTTTGCGGTGGCCGAGATGGTATCGCGCGCGTGTTGGATGGTGAGTCACGTCAGGCGCATCAGCGATACTCACAAGCCATGCACAAAACCATCTTCACCACCCCTGTCGTCAACAGCTTGCTGCGCGGCTTTTCGGTCGCGTTTCTCAAACTGACCGGCTGGAAAATAGAAGGCGCCCTGCCCCCTGAGGCTGCCAAAAGCGTGTTCATCGCCGCACCGCACACCAGCAACTGGGACCTCCCTTACACACTCATGGTGGCATTCGCGCTGCGGCTCAACCCCTACTGGATGGGCAAACAAAGCATTTTCAAAGCGCCTTTCGGCGGCATCATGCGGTGGCTTGGCGGCATTCCAGTCAACAGAGAACAGTCCACAAACCTCGTCGCGGCTTCCGCCAACGCCATCCGCGCGGCCGATGGCCCCCTGCAACTCATCGTGCCGCCCGAAGGCACACGCAGCAAGACGCGCTACTGGAAAACCGGGTTTTACTACATCGCCCTAGGCGCTCAGGTGCCCATTGTCATGGCCTACATGGACTACAGCACCAAGCGCAGCGGCTTGGGGCCACTGTTCAAGCCCTCCGGCAACGTGGAAGCCGACATGGCCGCCATCAAGGCCTTTTACGCTCCGTTCAAAGGCAAAAACGCGACGCAATTTGAAACTGGGTCGGACTGAACCCGCCATGCACCTGCCTGCTCGCCGCAGACCTGCGTTTGAAGAATCCCGGATCTACGAATACCCCACGCACCTGCGCGCAGCCATTGAGGACCTTCCCGCTGCACCCGGTGTGTACGTATTTCACGGCCAGGAAGGTGACCTCCCGCTCTACATTGGAAAAAGTGTCAACCTGCGCCAGCGCGTGCTCTCGCACCTGCGCAACGCCGACGAAGCGCGCATGTTGCGCCAAACGCTGCGCATCAGCCACATTCGCACCGCTGGCGAAATTGGCGCTTTGCTGCTTGAGGCCAGCCTGATCAAGCAACAGCAACCCTTGTTGAACCAAAAACTGCGCCGAAACCGACAACTGTGCTCCCTGCGCATCGTGGACGACAAGCCAGAAGTGGTTTATTCAAAAGACCTGAACTTCGCGACAGAACCCCAGTTGTACGGCCTGTACGCCAGCCGCCACGCCGCCCTGGAAAGCCTGCGCGCGCTCGCCGACCAACACCGGCTTTGCTACGGCGCCCTGGGCCTTGAAAAGTTGGCTTCAGGCCGAACCTGCTTCCGCGCCATGTTGCTGCAGTGTGCGGGTGTCTGCCGGGGCGACGAAAGCCCTGAAACACACCGCGCCCGGCTGTTCACCAGCTTGGATGGTTTGCGCGTGGCCTGCTGGCCCTACCCCGGCGCGATTGGCCTGGTGGAGCGCCAAGAGGCGTTGGTCCAGATCCATGTCATCAGAAACTGGTGCTACCTAGGCAGCGTGACCGACGTGTCACAGGCCGCTGCCCTGGACCGCGTGGCCACTGCATTCGATGCCGATGGCTACAAGATCCTGTGCAAACCTTTGCTGAGTGGAAAAGCCAACATCGTGCCGCTGTGAATTTGACGGGTACGCACCATGGGTGGGATGTGACGCTGGCGGGCCGGAAATGCAAAAAGCCCGGATAACCGGGCTAAGTGCTTGATTCATATGGGGTGGCTGATGGGGCTCGAACCCACGACAACAGGAATCACAATCCTGACTTTTTAGTATTTGCTTGTGTTGATTGGTGCTGCTAGAATCAATACAAATCAACAACTTACGTGAATTTTGCTGTGTATACAGACAGCCCGCGTGTTGATTGAAGTGCATCAATATTTGGCAAATCTGCCTACAGATTGCCTACAGATTCCAAAGGGGCACCATGAGCAAGCAGCAGAACCGTGTGAAGCTGACCGCCGGGAGGGTAGAGGCATTCACCTGCCCGGCTGACAAGACGCAAGCCTTTCTGTGGGACACCGAAGCACCTGCCCTGGCGCTGCGCGTGACGCCCACGGGCCGCAAGACCTACGTTTTCGAGTCGCGCCTGCATGGGGCAACCTTGCGCATCAACATCGGCACCGCCGCCGACTGGCCCATCAAGAAAGCCCAGACCGAAGCCCAGCGCCTCAAGATGTTGGTGGACAGCGGGCAAGACCCCCGCGAGATAGAGCGCCAGCAGCAGGCCGACAAAGCCGCTGCGCAAGCCGCCGCTGCTGCCCAGACCGTGAAAGCCGCCGCCCGCGTACTGACCGTGGGCGAAATATGGGCCGCCTACATCGAACAGCGCCGCCCGTTCTGGGGTGACCTGCACTACCGCGACCACATCGACAAGGCGAAGGCCGGAGGGCTGCCGTCTGGCCGCCGTGGCGGTGGCAAGCAACTGACCAGACCGGGGCCGCTGGCTGCCTTGATGCCGCTGGCGCTGTGCGACCTCGACCAAGCCACCATCGAAGCGTGGGCCGCCCGCGAGGGCAAAGCCCGCCCGTCGTCTGCCCGGCTGGCATGGCGGCTGCTGACGGTGTTTCTGACGTGGTGCGCGCAACAGCCGGAATATGCCGACTTGCTGTCTGACAAGAACCCCGCCAAGACCAAGCGAGCCCGCGAAGCCTTGGGCAAACCCAAAACCAAGTCGGACGTGTTGCAGCGCGAACAACTGGCCGCATGGTTCACCGCTGTGCAACAGATACCCAACCCCGTGATTGCCGCCTGCCTGCAAATGATGCTGCTGACGGGCGCACGCCCTGGCGAGGTGCTGGCGCTGCGCTGGGAAGACGTGAACACCCAATGGAAGGGCATCAACATCCGCGACAAGGTAGAGGGCACACGCGAGATACCGGCAACGCCCTACATGCTGCACCTGCTGGCCACCCTACCGCGCCGCAACGAATGGGTGTTTTCCAGCCCCACCAGCGCCAGCGGTTGCCTGACCGAGCCCAACACACCACACACGCGAGCTTGCCGCGCTGCCGGGCTGGATGGCCTGACCTTGCACGGGTTGCGCCGTTCGTTCGCCAGCTTGACGGAGTGGCTGGAAACCCCCGCTGGTGTGGTGGCTCAGATTCAAGGGCACAAGCCCAGCGCGACCGCCGAAAAGCACTACAAGGTGCGCCCGCTGGAGCTGCTGCGCGTGCATCACGAAAAAATCGAGGCGTGGATTCTGGAACAGGCCGGGGTGACGTTTGACCGCAAAGCAGAGCCCGGCAAGCTGGTGCTGGTGGCTGCATAAATAGCAAAAAGGCTATACCATGGAAGCTTGGACAGTTGCACTTCACCCACTGGCTGAGTCTGAGCTGCTGGCTTTGCCTGCCGACATGCGCGCCCGCTTTGTTCGCATAGCCGAACTGCTGCAAGACGTGGGGCCGCAGCGTGTGGGGCTGCCGCACATTCGGCCTCTTGAAGGCAAGTTGTGGGAAATGCGCATGCAAGGCCGCGATGGCATTGCCCGCGCTGTGTATGCCGCTGTTCAAGGCCGCCGCCTGCTGGTGTTGCACGTCTTTGTCAAAAAGACCCAGACCACCCCCCGCGCCGCCCTAGAAACCGCCCGCAAACGATTGGAAGCCACACCATGAAAAACCTTGCAGAACTCAAAACCGCCTTGCTGGCCGACCCCGCTGCACGGGCTGAATACGATGCCCTGGCACCTGAATTCGACATGGCCCGCGAACTGATTGCCGCCCGTGCCCGCGCCGGGCTGACCCAGGCCGATGTGGCCCAGCGCATGGGCACCACACAAAGCGTGGT
>JAUXXN010000585.1 GCA_030684755.1 Hydrogenophaga sp. | reverse complement strand
GATGAAGCTGTACCCCTTTCCCGCCGCCCAACTGACCGCATGGGCCGCCGTGCCCAGCCTGGACGCCGCCGTGGCCCTGCTGGGCCTGGCGCACCAGCACCTGGGCGCGGGCCTCACCGGTTTTGAGGTCATGGGCCAGTTCGCCCTAAGCCTGGTAGACCGCCATTTTCCCCAGCTGCGCGTTCCACTGTGGTCAGAGCACCCGTACTGCGTGCTCCTGGAAAACAGCGACAACGAGTCCGAAGCACACGCCCGCACGCAGTTTGAGCGGCTGCTGGAAGCCGCGCTGGAACAAGGCGTGGTGACCGACGCGGTGGTGGCCGAAAGCCTGGGCCAGGCCAACCAGCTCTGGCATATCCGAGAAAGCATTCCGCTGGCTCAAGCCGAAGAAGGCTTGAACATCAAGCACGACATCAGCATTCCGGTGTCGAGCATCCCGTCTTTTTGCGCCGCTACCGACGCCCTGCTGCAAAGCGAAATACCGGGCGTTCGGCTGGTCAATTTTGGCCACCTGGGCGATGGCAACCTGCACTACAACGTGCAGGCGCCCGCCAGCGGTGTGTACGCAGGCGATCCCCAAGCGTTTCTGCGCGAACAAGAAGACCGGGTGAACACGCTGGTGTTTGAACAAGTGAAGCGTTTTGAAGGCTCCATCAGCGCCGAACACGGCGTGGGCAGCCTCAAGGCCGACAAGCTGCCGCACTACAAAGACCCAGTGGCGCTGGCGCTGATGCGCCAGATCAAACAGGCGCTGGACCCGCAAAACCTGATGAACCCGGGGCGCGTGCTCTTGTGAATCTTGTCAAGGTGCTTTTTGCACCAAGTCCCACCCTTTGTAGACTTCACCATCGTCTCAAGTCACCGGCACAAGCCCGTGCACAATCTCTCCCTCTTTTGATGCGTATGCAAGCCACATGACCGACCGCCCCCCCCAGCGTCCCATCCGCGCCCAATATGAAGACTTCATGCGCCACGTGTTCACCCAGGGCGTGAGCAAGGGCGACCGCACCGGCACCGGCACCACCAGCGTGTTCGGCCACCAAATGCGCTTTGACCTGAACGAAGGCTTTCCGCTGGTGACCACCAAAAAGGTATTCCTCAAGGCCATCATCGTGGAGTTGCTGTGGTTCCTGCGCGGTGATTCCAACGTGAAGTGGCTGCAGGAACGCGGTTGCACCATCTGGGACGAATGGGCGCGCGCCGACGGCAGCCTGGGCCCGGTGTATGGCGTGCAGTGGCGCAGTTGGCCCACGCCGGGCGGCGGCCACATCGACCAGATCGCCGACGCCATCCACGCCCTGAAAACCAACCCCGACAGCCGCCGCATCATCGTCAGCGCCTGGAACGTGGCCGAGCTGGACCAGATGGCGCTCATGCCCTGCCACGCATTTTTCCAGTTCTACGTGGCCCCCGCCACCGAACCCGGCGGACGCGGCAAGCTCAGTTGCCAGCTCTACCAGCGCAGCGCCGACATCTTTCTGGGCGTGCCCTTCAACATCGCCAGCTACGCGCTGCTCACCCACATGGTGGCGCAGCAGTGCGACCTGGATGTGGGCGACTTCATTTGGACCGGCGGCGACTGCCACATCTACAGCAACCATTTTGAACAAGTGACCCTGCAACTGAGCCGCCAGCCTTTTGCCTACCCCACGCTCAATATCAAGCGCAGGCCCGAATCGATTTTTGACTACCAGGTCGAAGACTTCGAGGTGCTGGGCTACGAGCACCACCCAGCCATCAAGGCACCCGTTGCGGTTTAATTTTCTGGTGTGTTGCACCCACCCCAACGCATGAAGTTGCTCCATCCAGAGGCACCGCCGGGCTGGCTTTGCCAGACGGCCAGTGCCGCCCCCTGGGGGGTGACGCGAAGCGGCGCGGGGGGATCACTTTCATGATCTCCCGCCGCCAACTCTGGGCGCTGCTCGCCCTCACGCTCATGTGGGGCGTCAACTGGCCCATGATGAAGCTCTCGCTGCAAGAGCTTTCCCCACTGTATTTCCGCGCCAGCACCATGCTGCTGGGTGCAATTTGGCTGTTTGTGTACGTGGCGGCCAAAGGTGAGCGCATGTGGCCGGTGGGCCGCGAATGGCGAACCATCGCCTGGCTGGGCCTACCCAATGTGCTGGGCTGGCACACGCTGTCCATTTTCGGCGTGCAAGAACTGGCCTCGGGCAGGGCCGCCATTTTGGGTTTCACCATGCCCATCTTCACCGTTTTGCTGGGCGCGGTGTTCTTTGGTGAGCGCATCACGCCCCGTGTGCGGCTGGCCGTCATCAGCGTCAGCGTGGCCATTGCGCTGCTGTTATGGCACGAAGTGCTCAGCCTGAGCGGACGCCCGGCCGGCATTGCCTGGATGCTCTGCGCCGCTGTCTCGTGGGCGCTGGGCACGCTCATGTTTCGCCGCGCCCACCTCACGCTGTCGCCGTTGGTGGTCACAGTCTGGATGCTGCTGCTGGGCAGTGCGGTGGTCTGGGTGCTGGCCTTTTCGCTGGAGCCCTTGCCGCAGCCCAGCCGCTTTTCGCTGCCCATGTGGTTGAGCCTGGCTTACGGCGTGGTCATCAACTATGGCTTTGCGCAGCTGATCTGGTTTGGCATGGCGCGCGACTTGCCCCCTGCCACCAGTGCCATGAGCGTGATGGCCATCCCGCTGGTGGGCACCCTCAGCGCCACCCTGATCGTGGGCGAAGTACCGCACTGGCAAGACTGGCTGGCCATGGGTTTTGTGATGGTGGCCATTGCCAGCGTGCTGCTGCCGCCCCGAAACCGGGCGGCACAATAAGGCCATGACCACCGAAGTCCCCCGCCTCAATCTGATTTACGCCCGCGCTGCCAATGGCGTGATTGGCCACAACAACGCCCTGCCCTGGCACCTGCCCGAAGACTTGGCCCACTTCAAACGCACCACTCTGGGGTGCCCCGTCATCATGGGACGCAAAACTTGGGATTCGCTGCCGCCCAAATTTCGCCCACTGCCGGGCCGCTTGAACATCGTGGTGTCGCGCGACCCCAACTGGCAAGCCACTGGCGCGCAGCACGTCGCGTCTATTGGCGCAGCGCTGGCACTGTGTCCGGCGGGCAGTGACGTATGGGTGATTGGTGGCGCGCAAATCTACGCTCAAGCGCTGCCGCTGGCCAGCCGCGTGGTCGTCACCGAAATCGCCCAAGACTTTGAAGGCGATGCGTTCGCCCCCACGCTCGATGCCTCATGGCAAGAGCAATCCAGAGAAACGTTTGTGGCGGCCAACGGACTGCCGTTCGCTTTTGTCACCTACACCCGCCTCAACAAAAGCACATGAGTGGCAGTCAACGCTTGGCTACAAGCGCGAAAACAGCCCCGCAGCCCTTGCGTTATTCTTATGCGGATAAACCCTAATCCACTTCGCGACCCCTCCATGTCCAACACCCCCAACAAAATCGAATTAGCCTTAGAAAAGTTCATTTTCTCCAGCCGTTGGCTGCTGGTGCCGTTTTTTCTCGGCCTTATCGTTGGCATGGCTGTGCTGCTGATCAAGTTCTTCAAAGAACTGTGGATGTTGATTCAGGGCGTGCTAGGCATCGTTGAACACGACACAGTCATCTCCATCTTGACCTTGGTGGACACAGCGCTGATTGCGGTGCTGCTGCTCATCATTGTTTTCAGCGCCTACGAAAACTTTGTCTCCAAACTCAGCATTGGTGACCACGAGGACCGACCCGCCTGGATGGGCAAGGTGGGTTTTTCGGACCTGAAAATGAAACTGATCGGCGCCATCGTCGCCATTTCAGCAGTCGAGCTGCTTAAAGCATTTTTGATCAGCACCTCGCTCACCAGCGAACAACTGAAATGGAAGATTGCTATTCACCTGACCTTTGTGGTCTCAGGGCTTTTGTTCGCCCTGGCAGACTGGATCAGCGACCTGCGCAAGTAAACCGCAGTCGGCGCACATTTGCGCGCCCCAAGCCCCAAACAACCCTCTTTATAAGCACCGAGCGACTTTATGCAACTGGCCACCTGGAACGTCAACTCGCTCACCGTGCGCCTGCCCCAGGTGCTGGACTGGCT
>JAUXXN010000582.1 GCA_030684755.1 Hydrogenophaga sp. | reverse complement strand
GTCGATCACTTTCAGGAATGGGCCGAGCTCGCGGTAGCGGTGCGTGGTGTTGCGGATGTAGTGGATGAAGCGCGGCGCATCGGCCAAGTATTTGGGTTTGCCGTCGCGCAGCGTGAGCCGCGCAAAGATACCGGCCACCTTCAGGTGGCGTTGCAGGCCCATCCATTCCACCGCGCGGTAGAAGGCGCCGAAGTCGCTGTGCCAGTCTTCAAAGTCCATCAGCCCGGCTTTGCGCGCCTTTTCCCAGTAACGGATGGTGATGTCGATGACGAAATCTTCGTCCCAGGTGAGAAAGGCGTCGCGCATGAGGCTGGCGATGTCGTAGGTGATGGGGCCGTACACCGCGTCCTGGAAATCGAGCACGCCGAGTTGCTGGGCGGGCGTGTTGCCGGGTTGGCTGGGGATCATCAAGTTTCGGGGCATGAAGTCGCGGTGCACGTACACGCTGGGTGCGGCCAGGTTGCGCTTGACGATGCTGTCAAACGCCTTGCTCAGTGTTTCGGCGTCTTTGCCTTGCAGCGTGGTTTGGCGGTGCTGGGCCAGGTACCAGTCGGGAAACAACTGCAATTCGCGGCGCAGCAGCGGCTCGTCGTAGGCCGGCAGCACGCCGGGCTTGGAGGCGAGTTGCCAGGCCAGCAGCGTGTCCAGCGCCTGCAGGTAGCGCGCATGGTTGGCGGCCGGGTTGTCGGGCTGTATCTGCTCCATCATGGTTTGCGTGCCCAGGTCGGGCAGCAGCATGAAACCTTGTGGTGCATCCCAGGCCAAGATGTCGGGCACCAGCAGCCCGGCGTCTTTCATCAGGCCGGCCACATGCACGAAGGGCTGGCAGTTTTCTTGGTCTGGCGGCGCGTCCATGACGATGCGGCTCGCGCCGTCCACCGTGTCCACCCGCAGGTAGCGGCGAAAGCTGGCGTCGGCCGAGGCTGGGCGCAGGGTGTGTGGCACCAGGCCCTGGGTGTGGGTCAGGCTGTGCAACCAGCGTTGGAAGGCGGCTTCGCGCGCGGGGTCGGTCCACAGAACAGGGTGTTGGATCGGGGTCATGGCAATGGGCTGATGCACAGCGACAGTTGCTGTGTGGGCATAGCATAATCGCCGCAGATTTTACAAACCCGTTCCCAGTGGTCTGTGAGCATGGCCACACGGAACCTATCAGCTGATCTTTGAACTTTGACAGGCTCTGCCGTAGCGGGTCCGCCCCCTGCGACCCGGGCACCGACCACGAGCCCACCGCCTTGAACCGCCGCACCGAACCGCCGGTCCCTGCCCTCGCCGCTGGGAACCCCCTCGAAACCCGCTTTGCGCAGGCACCGGTGGCGCGCGCCGTGCGTGTCCTGCTCGGCTGGCTGGCAGTGGGCGCCCTGGCTGTGCCTGGTTGGGCATGGGCCCAGCCGGGCGACGGCAACGATGCCTTGCCGCCTGGGCTTCGCTTGCAAACCAGCCCGCTGCTGCAAGAAAACTTGCCCCCAGCGGTGGACGGCCAGTTGCCCACGTTTGTGTCGGGTGATCGCCTGTCGGGCCAGACCGACGGGCTGTTGGTGATTGAGGGCAAAGAGGGCGGGGCCGAGTTGCGCCGCCACGGCACCGTGATCCGTGCGGACCGGCTGGAGTTTGACCAGGGCAGCAGCGATGCACGCGCCGTGGGCAACGTGCTGATCAACCGCAGCGGCAACCGTTTTGAGGGACCCGAGCTCCAGATCAACGTGGACACCAGCCGGGGCACCTTTGTGCAGCCAACGTTTTCGCTGCTGAACAACGGCGGCCAGGGCGACGCCAGCCGTATCGACTTTCTCGACAAAGACCACATGGCGGCGCACGACGCGCGCTACTCCACCTGCCCTCGCACACCGGGCCAAAAATGGATGCCCGACTGGTTGGTGCGTGCCACACGCATCGACGTTGACAACATCGAAGAAACCGGATTGGCCACCGGTGGGGTGCTGGAATTTCAAGGTATTCCTATTCTGGGTTTGCCGCTGCTGAGTTTTCCTCTCACCGACAAGCGCAAGTCGGGTGTGCTTCCGCCCACCATCAACATCGACAACATCAGCGGCTTGGAATTGACGGTGCCGTATTACCTGAACCTCGCGCCCAATTTCGACGCCACGCTGTACCCCACCCTCATGAGCAAGCGCGGCGTGGACCTGGGCGGCGAGTTCCGCTACCTGGAGCCCAGCTACAACGGGCAGGTGCGCGCGGCCTTCATGCCCTCGGACCCATTGCGCGGCAGCAACCGCTGGGCTTATTCGGTACAGCACAACCACAGTCTCAAAGAGCAGGCCGGTGTGCGCTCGCTGGGGCGGCACAACCCAGTGGGCCTGCGGCTCAATTTGAACCGGGTCAGCGACGACAACTACTGGCGAGACTTCCCGCGCTCCAGCACCTCGCTCACCACGCGCTTGCTGGCCAGCGAAGCTGTGCTGAACTGGGGCCATGGCCCCTGGGCGGTCGAAGCCGGTGCCCACCAGTGGCAGACCCTGCAAGATGTGGATGCACCCATCACGCCGCCCTATAACCGCCTGCCATCGCTCGCCGTGCGTTATGCGCGCAACGACGCCCATATCGGCGGTCTCGGTGGTTGGGACTGGTCGGTGCGCACCGAAATGACCCGCTTCCAGGCCGATGCTGTGTTCGCTCAGTCCAACCGCCAGAACGGCACCCGTGCCCTGGGGGTGGCCGAGATCAGCCGCAACTGGCAAGCGCCCGGCGGCTACGTGAAACCGCGCATGCAGTTGCACGCCGCAAACTACCGGCTGGACACGGGGCTGCTGGCCGGCAGCCCAAGCGCCTCGCGCGTGGTGCCCACCGTCAGTGTGGACAGCGGGCTGGTGTTTGAGCGCAACGCCAGCTTCTACGGTCGCTCCTTCATTCAGACATTGGAGCCCCGGGCCTTTTTTACCTGGACGCCCCAGCGCGACCAATCGCTGCTGCCCAACTACGACTCGGCCGCCAACGACTTCAACTTTGCCTCAATCTACACCGAGAACGCTTTTGGCGGCAACGACCGCATCTCAGACACCCGTGCCCTCACCGTGGGTGCCAGTTCGCGCCTGCTGGACCCCCAAACTGGAGCAGAGTTGGTGCGCCTGGGGATTGCGCAGCGCTTGCTGCTGCGCGACCAAACTGTGGTGCTCCCCAACGCCGTGGGTCTCCCTGGCGGCGACCCGCAATTGGAGCGGTTGAGCGACGTGCTCGTGGGCGGTCGCATCCAGTGGGACCCGCGTTGGTCGTTTGACGCCAATGTGCAATTCAATCCGAAAGAGCGCGAGTCGGTGCGCACCACCCTGAGCGGGCGCTACACACCCAGCAACTACCGCGTGCTCAGCGCCGCCTACCGCTTGCAGCGCGGCAGCAGCGAGCAATACGACATTGGCTGGCAGTGGCCCCTGAACGACCTGTGGAGCACCCCCGTGCGCGACGGTGTGCCCGGTCGGGCCTTGGGTGCCGGGCAGTGGTACAGCGTGGGCCGCATCAATTTCAGTGTGCCCGACCGCAAGATCGTCGATCTGGTGGCTGGCTTTGAGTACGATGCGGGTTGCTGGTTGGGCCGCGTGGTGGTCGAGCGGTTGCAACGCAGCAGCGCCAGCGCGAACCAACGCATC
>JAUXXN010000557.1 GCA_030684755.1 Hydrogenophaga sp. | reverse complement strand
AGGCCTGCCAGGCCCAGCCCTGCAGTGCCGCCGACATCTTGCCGGTGATGTTCAAACGCCCGCTGGACCTGCACCAGACCACCTTTGCCATGGGTGAGGCGGTGGCGCATTTGCACCGCTTGTGGCACGGCGGGCAGTTGGTGCGCAGCCGGGGTGTGGACGGCGTTTTTCGGTTTCAGAACCGCGACATTTAGGTGCTGTGCGGCGCTTCCTGCGGCCCGAAGAAACAAACAA
The DNA here is from genome assembly GCA_030684755.1 of Hydrogenophaga sp. Taxonomy (GTDB): domain Bacteria; phylum Pseudomonadota; class Gammaproteobacteria; order Burkholderiales; family Burkholderiaceae_C; genus Hydrogenophaga. Next base: position 2,786 of record JAUXXN010000557.1, on the reverse strand, counting down.
TCTAGACTTTCTTATATGCGTTACCCATCGATTCGCGGTCACTTGAAGCCCTATATCATCGTTACTCGTCGCAAGACGACGATCAACCACGCGTTTGCGGCGGCAGTCGCACCCAGTGACGTTTACGATGAAAAACGTGTTCAGGACGCGATACGTTTGCTGGGCCAGGACCCAGACGCTGACCTAGTCTGTGCATATTGCAGTGCACCCGCGCAGACTTGGGATCACATCTTTGCGACGGTTAAGGACGCCGTTTTCAGTGGCCACGGGCATCGCGTCGGCAATTTGCTCCCCTGTTGCAAATCATGCAACTCGTCGAAGGGCAACAAAGATTGGCGACGATTTCTTTCGGAAAAAATCCCTCGCCCACATCCCGACAAAGCCGCTCGAATTGAGGCTTTCCTTCAAATTTTCGGCTGTGCCGACCCGCTACCTCAAGAGTCCGAGGCTTACCACCGCTTGCTTCAAATCAAGGCCCAGGTGATTGAACTTCTGGCGCAGGCGGATCAACTGGCCAAGCAAGTTCGTGAGGTCGCATCCCAAGAGCACCTTCGAACAGAGAGCCCGTCGATCGAACGCAGCAGCCACAGCTAAACCTCACGACTTACTCACCTAGTGTCACCGCCGCCCGCTTGAGCGCCTGGCGGCGCTGTTGGTGGTCGGGCAGGATGCTGGCCACCACGTCCCAGAACTGGGGGCTGTGGTCCATGTGGCGCAGGTGGCTGAGTTCGTGCACCACCACGTAGTCCACCATGCTCAACTTGAGGTGAATGAGGCGCCAGTTCAGGCGGATGGTGCCACTGGCGCTGGCGCTGCCCCAGCGGGTACCGGCGCTGGAGAGGCGCAGTTTTTCGTAGCGCACGCCCAACCGCGGCGCGAAGTGGTCGAGCCGCTCGGTGAACAGTGTTTTGGCCTGGCGCATGAGCCAGGCCTGGGCGGCGTCGCGTATCTGGGCTTCGGTGGCGCTGTGGGCCAGCCCCAGGCGCAGCGTGGCCTGTGCATAGCGGGCGCCGGGCTCGGGCGGCTGCAGCGCAGCCCCCACCTGGTTGAAGCTGTGCGCGGGGTCGAGCACCAGGCGCACGCGCTGGCCCAAAAAGTCGAACTCGGCGCCGTCGGTCCACACGGTGCGCGCTTGCGCCAATTCGCCCGCACGTTCGCGCGCGCGCTGCAGCTTGTCCAGCACCCAGGCGGCTTTGGTGTGCAGCAGGGCTTCGACCTCGCTCACCGGCGTCCAGCGCGGCGCGCTCACGCGCAGCCCCTCGGGTCCGACCGACAGGCCAATGGTTCGGCGCTTGCCGCGCTTGAATTCGTAGGCCACTTCGTAGCCGCCCAGCACCAGCAGGCGGTTGGCCCGGGGGTGGTGCCAACGGTGGGGCTGAGACGCGGGGCTGATGGTTGGCGCGGAGCCAGCGCCGTGGCTGAATTCGGGCTGCCGCGTAGGCTCGGGTTGCAGGCTGCCCTGTGGCGCGAGAGCTTGGGCAGGCTGTGGCGCGGGCAAGGCCTGCGACGGGGCGACGGCATCTGGACTGGCCAGAAAGTCCAGCGCGAGCTGCATCAAGCGCTGCATGGTGGTGTAGCGCTCAGGCTTGGTTGGGTGCGGGTGCGGGCGCGGGCGCCAAATAGGCGGTGGGATCGAGGCGGCGCATTTCGGCCTCGATCCAGGCTTCCACCTCTTGCATGAGCTCATCTGGCTGGCGACCCGCGCTGGGAATGGGTTTGCCAATGGAGAACTCCACCACGCCCGGCTTCTTGATGAACGCTTTGCGCGGCCAGCATTTGGCCGATGTGACGGCAATGGGAATAACCGGGGCACCGGTGCGGATGGCCAGGCGCGTGCCGCCGGTTTTGTAGACGCCTTTCTGACCCCGATCGATGCGGGTGCCTTCGGGAAACATGATGACCCAGGTGCCCCGGTCCAGCAGGCGCTGGCCTTGTTGAACCACCTTGACAAAGGCGCGGGCGCCGTCGGCGCGGTCGATGTGGATCATGTCCATGCGCGCCATGGCCCAGCCAAAGAAGGGCACGCGCAGCAGCTCTTTCTTGAACACAAAGGCCAGCGGGTGTGGCATCAGCGCCGCCATGCTGAAGGTTTCCCAGAGCGACTGGTGTTTGACCAGCAGCACCGCTGGCGCGGTGGTTCCCACCGGCAGGTTTTCATAGCCGATCACCTGGTTGCGGATACCCAGAATAGCGGTACCACCATCCACCGCCAGCTTGAGCCAGCGGGCGCACATCCAGTAAACCTGGTCGGGTTTGAGGAACGGGGCCGCCACCACCACCGCCAGCGCCCACGGCACCACCGTGACGGCCATAAAGAGCAGGTGCAAAACAGCGCGCAGGAAATTGATCACGATCATGGTGTGGCTATGGGTGCAAAGGGTCAATCCGTTGGCTGTGCGAGCAGCCAGTCGGCAAAGGCAGACAGGTCGTCGTGGACCTGGGTGCCGGGCGGAAGTGTGGGAACGGGGGTGGCGAGCTCGGCACCCAGGCCACTGCGCCCGCGCAGGGCTGCAGATTGGCCGGTGAGCAAGAGGTGGGTGGGGCACCCGGCGGCGGCGGCGGCCTGCACATGGCGCACCGCATTGCCGGCGGCGGGCACGCGGGCCAGGTCCATGCCAAAACGCTGACCGATCTGCACAAACAACCCCGGCGCCGGTTTGCGGCAGTCGCACGCGTCTTCGGGCGCGTGCGGGCAGAAAAACACCGCCTCCACCCGCGCGCCGACCGCCGCCAACTGGCGGTGCATTTTGGCGTGGATGGCGTTGAGCGAAGCCATGTCAAACATG
>JAUXXN010000526.1 GCA_030684755.1 Hydrogenophaga sp. | reverse complement strand
AGGGGTTTTCATGCGTGGTACCCGTCTGAGCTGACCTTGCCGCGAAACACCCAGTACGACCAGGCGGTGTAGCCCAGGATCATGGGCAGCACGAAGGCCGTGCCCCAGAGCATGAAAACCTGGCCGCTGCGGTCGGTGGCGGCGTCCCAGATGGTCACGGCGCCCGGCACAACATACGGAAACACGCTGATGCACAGGCCCACAAAACTCAGCAAGAAGATGCCCAGCGTGAGCAGAAAGGGAGCGGTTTCGTGGCCAGCCTTGAGACTGCGCACAAAGGCCACACTGGCCAGCGCCACCAGCACCGGCACCGGTGCCACCCACAACAAGTTGGGCCAGTTCAGCCAGTTGCTGAAGTAGTCGGCGCTCAGGAACAGGGTGGCGATGCTGACCGCCCCGATGGCCGCCAGCGTGGCGCCGCCCAGCCACCAGGCCAAGGCCCTGGCCTGGCGCTGCAGCGCGCCTTCGGTCTTCATCACCAGCCAAGTGGAGCCGAGCAGCGCGTAGGCGACCACCACGCTCACACCGGTGAGCAACGAGAAGGGCGTGAGCCAGTCCCACCAGCCACCGGCATAGGCCCGTTCGCTGATGGCCACACCTTGTAGCAGCGCGCCCAAAATGACGCCTTGCGAGAACGCCGCCAGCAGCGACCCGCCGGTGAACGCAAAGTCCCAGAAGCTGCGGTGGGCCGGGTCGCGCCAGCGGAATTCAAACGCCACGCCGCGAAACACCAAGGCCAGCAGCATCGCAATGATGGGCGCATACAGTGCAGAGAAGATCAGGCCGTAGGCCAGCGGAAAGGCCGCCAGCAGCCCGCCGCCGCCCATCACCAGCCAGGTTTCGTTGCCGTCCCACACCGGCGCGATGCTGTTCATCGCGGTGTCGCGTTCGTGGCCGACCTTGAAGGTGTTGAACAGGATGCCGATGCCGAGGTCAAAACCGTCGAGCACCACGTAGATAAAAACGGCCACCACGATGATGAGGGCCCAGATGACGGTCAGGTCGATGTTCATGGGGTTTCCTTATTCGGTGGCCAAGGCGGTGGGGCGCAGCGCCACGGCGGGCGTGGTGCCAGCGGCGCGCGCGGGAATGTTGGGCGGTGCCGACTCATGCGCCACCGGTGGCTTGGCCATGAGCTTCAGGATGTAAAGCACCCCGGCGCCGAAGACCGCGAAGTACACGACCACAAAGGCCACCAGCGAGGCCGCCACGGCGGGTGCCGCCAGCGGCGAGGCCGACTCCGCCGTGCGCATCAGGCCCTGGATGGTCCAGGGCTGGCGGCCCACCTCGGTGACGATCCAGCCCGCGAGCACCGCGACCAGACCCGACGGACCCATCACCAGCGCGCAACGGTGCAAAAGCCTTGATTCATACAAGCGCCCCCGGGCACGCGCCCACAAGCTCCACATGCCCAGCCCGGCCATGAGAAAGCCCAGGCCGACCATGATGCGAAACGCCCAGAACACGATGCCCACCGGCGGGTGGTCGGCCACGGGCACGGTGTCCAGTCCGTTCATGGGTACGTTCAGGTCGTGCTTGAGGATCAGCGACGACAACTGCGGGATTTGCACCGCGTAGTCCACACGGCCCTCGGCGCTGTTGGGAACGCCAAACAGAATCAGGGGAGCCCCTTGCGGATAGCTCTGGTAGTGGCCTTCCATGGCCATCACCTTCACCGGTTGGTGCTCCAGGGTATTGAGCCCGTGCAGGTCACCCAGAAAAATTTGCAGGGGTGCGACGATGGCAGCCATCCACATGGCCATCGAGAACATGAGGCGGGCGCGCGGGTTGGTGCGGTCCTTCAGCAGGTGCCACGCACCCACGGCGCCGACCACGAAGGCGGTGGTCAGGTAGGCGGCCGAGAGCGTGTGCACCAGCCGGTAGGGAAAACTGGGGTTGAAGATGATGGTCAACCAGCTACCGGCTGAAATGAACTGGCCATTGGCGTTCATGGTGTAGCCAGCCGGGGTCTGCATCCAGCTGTTGACCGAAAGGATCCAGAACGCCGAGACGAAGGTGCCGAGCGCCACCATCAGCGTGGCGGTGAAGTGCAGCTTTTTGCCCACACGGTTCATGCCGAACAGCATCACGCCTAAGAAACCCGCCTCAAGGAAGAAAGCGGTCAGCACCTCGTAGGCCATCAGCGGGCCGATGATGGGGCCCGCCTTGTCGGAGAACACCGCCCAGTTGGTGCCGAACTGGTACGACATGACGATGCCCGAGACCACCCCCATGGCAAAGAACAGCGCGAAGATCTTGATCCAGTAACGGAACAGGTTCATGTAGTCTTCGCGGCCCGTCTTGAGCCACAGACCCTCAAGCACCGCAAGGTAACTGGCCAAGCCGATCGTGATGGCTGGAAACAAGAAGTGAAAGCTCACGGTGAACGCAAACTGGATGCGCGCCAACAGTAGCGCGTCGGGGAGGTCGAACATGGTGGGTTCCTTGTGCCGTGTGTATGCACTTCACCCATCAAGACCCATGCCACCGGAGCGTATTCAGAAAAGTTGAATCAATTCAACCCTTTGCGTGCGTCGGTATCGCTGGCGGCACGCCATGGCAGGCCGGTTTTGTGCCAGAAATGGCTGATTTCTGCCAGCACTGCCAGCACTGCCTTTATGTCGGTACGGTTGCCTGGAAGTTCGGTGCTTCACCTTGACGCCTCGTCCAGGCTCGAATGCTGCAAAAATCGTTTGCATCCAGACGGACTTTGGTGGACCAAGTGGCCCCCGAAGACTTCACCACCGGGCAAGCCTGTCTGGGTGCTCACCAGTCCACAAAAGACGGAACCGATGCCGCCCACCTGTGCACCGAACAGGTCACCCAGCCTTGTCGCCGCTCAATGCCGAACCCGCCCAGTGGCGCTGAGGATGGTCATGTCCACAAAGCGTGAGCCTTGGCGCTGGCCGCTGCGGTAGCCGATGCGGTAGCCGCCGAGGTCGAGAGCGTCGATGCTGTTGAGTGCGGCCACAAAGGCTTCGCGGCTGGCCTGGGTGCCCATGCGGCGTGCGGCCTCGACGATCACTTTTCCGGCAATGTAGCCCTCCATCATGGCGTAGCTGAGCATGGGCTCCAGCTCTTTTTGTGCACCCACGGCATCGGACAACTCCTTGGCCAGACGGCCTACCAGGCGGTAGGGGTTGGGCGTGACTTGTGCAATGACCACGCCGCGAAGCGTCTCCTCGCCCAGTCTGCGAGAAAGTTGTTCCACGTCGGCGCCCGACTGGGCAAACAGCTGGGCCGCCCCGCCGCCGATGCGGTATTCCTCAATGAAAGCGGCGGTGGCCGCACCCGATGCCAAGATGAGGATGGCCTGCGGAGGCTTGGCCAGAAACGCCTCCACCGCTTTGTCCACCCGGTTGGTGCCTGCGGCGTAGGTGGCGCGCAGTTGCACCTGCTGGCCAGCCGCGCGCGCGATGCCCTCGACGGTGGTGGCCAGCGCTTCGGCCCCGGGACCGTCTTCGTGTAACAAGCCCAGGCGGGTGATGCCGATGGTGGCCAGGTGCTGGGCCATGCGCTGCACCTCGTCGCGCAGGTTGGCGCGCACGTTGTAGAGCCAGGGCGATGGTGTGTCCAGTTCGGTGATGCGGTAGCCCACCAACGCAAGCTTTTCGCGCTCCAGCAGGCCGCTGGCCACCAGTTCGCTGATGTTCTGGTTGCCAAAGAAGCCAGCGAGTACCAGCGGCTTGTGCTCGGCCACCAGTTTGTTGGTGAGTGCGGCGGTTTCCTCTGGCCGACCTCCGTCGTTTTCACTGACCAGGGTGAAGCGGTGTCCACCCACCCCGGCCTTGTTGGCTTGGTCTAGTGCGAGCTTGAGTCCGGCGGCGTAGGCCCGGCCTTGCACCGCCTCTCGCCCCGACAGCGGGGCCACCTGCCCCACGGTGATGGACGCGGCCATCGCCTGCATCCAACCCATGCAGGCAAGGGCCAGTGTTGCGGCGCGCAAGCTGTGTCGCCAAGGTTTCATGTGTGACTCCTGTTTTAAAAGCGGAATTGTCTATTGTTTAACCACGGGCGGCCTGTGTCACTTGTGTATTTCACTTATGCAGCGCTGTCGGGGAGGCTGGGCTAAAGGACCAACGGTTTCGGCTCCCGCTGCTTGCCACGTACCATTGCCCCATGGCCCAAGACCTCCAAGACACATCTCACCCCAACCACGTGACCGGTCTCAGCACGGCGCTCCACCCATGAGCGCCGCCAGCACGCTCGACCGCAGTTTGCTGGCCGCCGTTCGCCTGGGCGTGCGGCATCCGCGAGCGGTGTTGGGGACTTGGCTGCTGCTGGCGGTGTTGTGCGCCTGGGTGGTGGTGCGCGGCGCGGGCGCGGCGTTTGGCACCGACATTGAGCGCAGCGACGGTTCTGAGTCGGTTCGCGCCAATGCCATGTTGCGGGCGCACCTGCCGTCTGCCAGCGAGCCCGACCGGCCCAACGAAGTGCTGGTGTTGCATGCACCGGCGCTGACGGTGGACGACCCCGCCTACGCCGCAGCGGCCAACGCCATCGCCGAACGCTTGCAAGCGCTGGGCACCGACGTGGTGGCCGGTGGACGCAGCTATTTTCTGGATGGCGATGCCAGTTTGGTATCAGCAGACCGGCACACCACGCTGGTGCCGCTGATTTTGGTGGACCCCCAACGCAATGCGCGGGTGTTGCGCGATGCGGTGCGCGAAGCCACGCCCGCCGACAGCCCGCTGACGGTGACGCCGGTCGGCCCGGCCAGCGTGGGCCTGGCCTACCAAGAACTGGCCAACAGCGACCTGCGCGCCGAATTGCGCATCGGTCTGCCAGCAGCGGTGTTGGTGCTGTTGTGGGTGTTTGGCAGCGTCGTGGCGGCTGCTCTGCCGCTGCTGGTGGCAGCGGTGTCGATTGCGGTGGCGCTGGCGCTCGCCGTGTTGGTGGCGCAGTTCACGCCGGTGTATTTTTTGGTCGTCAACATGGTGTTGATGATGGGGTTGGCGGTGGGCATCGACTACGCCTTGTTCATGCTGGTGCGCTACCGCGAAGAGCGGCGCGCGGGCGCGTCGGTGGAGGCGGCGGTGGAGCGCAGCGGCGCCCGTGCGGGCCATGCCGTGCTGTTCTCGGGGGCCACGGTGGTGGTGGCGCTGCTGGGCCTGCTGCTGGTGCCCACCAACATTTTTCGCGGGCTGGCCGCGGGCGCCATGGCCGCTGTGTTGGTGGCGGTGTTGGCGTCTTTGACGCTGCTGCCCGCGCTGCTGCGCTTGCTGGGCGACCGGGTGGATGCCCTGCGCTTGCCGCTGCCACGGGGTTTCGGTGGCGGTGGCAACGGTGACAACAGCGATCACGGTGGTGCGGGTATCGCCGGGCGCGCTGCCACCGCTGCGGTGCGCAGGCCCTGGCTGGCGTTGGTGGTGTCGGTCAGTTTGCTGGGGCTGCTGGCGGCACCGGCACTGCACATGCGCATCGGCTTTGCGGGCATCGAAACGCTGCCGCCGCAACTGGACACACGCCAAGCCTTTGACCGGCTACAAGCCCACTTTCGTATCGGGTTGGTGGCCGAGGCGGTGGTGGTGGTTCACACCGAGCCGGGCGCTGAGCCGACCGCCCAAGCAGCGGCGGTGGACGCCGCGCTGCTGCGCTTGCGCGGGGCACTGGCCACCGACAACGGCTTTCTGGTTGAACTGACGCGCGAGCGGCGCAGCCCCGATGGCCGCTTGGTGGTGCTGAACGTGCCGCTGCCCGGCGAATCCGAGGGCGAAGCGGCACTGCAAGCCATCACGCGGCTGCGCACGGCGCTGGTGCCGCAAGCTTTTGCAGACGTGCCCGCCGAGGCCTTGGTCACCGGCACCAGCGCTGGGTATTTGGACTTTTTCAGCCTCACCCGGCAGTTTGCCCCGCTGGTGGTCGCGCTGGTGTTGGGCCTCAGTTTCGTGCTGCTGGCTTGGGCTTTTCGCTCCATCGTAGTACCGCTCAAGGCGGCAGCGCTGAACCTGCTTTCGGTGGGCGCGGCCTACGGCGCCTTGGTTCTGGTGTTTCAGTTTGGGGTGGGCGCATCTTGGCTGGGGCTTCAACAGGTGCCCATCATCGAGGCCTGGATTCCGCTGTTCTTGTTCACCGTGTTGTACGGGCTGTCGATGGACTACCACGTCTTTTTGCTGACCCGCGTGCGCGAGCACTACGACCGCTCGGGCGACAACGCCAGCGCCGTGGTGCAAGCCATTGGCAGCACGGCGGGCGTCATCACCGGCGCGGCCATGATCATGGTGGCCGTGTTCGCGGGCTTCGCGGCGGGCGAACTGGTGATGTTTCAACAAATCGGCTTTGGGCTGGCGGTGGCGGTGCTGCTCGACGCCACGCTGGTGCGGCTGCTGCTGGTGCCGGCCTTGATGACGGTGCTGGGCGACAAAAACTGGTACGCGCCGCGCTGGCTGGGTGGCGAGCCGCAGAAGGTGCGCGACCGGGCGCCTTGAGCGGTGTGTGCGGGGACTGGCTGCGCCCAGCCCTCAACCCCCAGGCCGCCCATCCCGCGTGCTCACCGCCGCAGGCGCTTGCGGTTTCACCACGAAGGCCGCGCCGGTGCCGTCTGGGCGGTTGCCCTGTGGCTTGTCTCCCTGGTGCTGGCTGCTGGGGCCTTTGTTGTACAGTGCAGCATATTGACAGTACAAACGCTGTACGGCGACACCCATGGCCACTGCAAAAACAACCACCATCACCTTTCGAATCGAGCCTCATCTGAAAGAGGCGCTGCGCACCGCAGCCGACCAAGAGCACCGCAGCATTGCCAACATGATCGAAGTGATGATCCGAGGCCACTGTGCAAGCAGCGGCATCGCGATCTATGAACCCAGCGAATCCCCCGTGCGCGGCCAGAAAAAAGCCGCCGACAAGAAATAGAACCCATGGCGCTCTCGCTCAACAAACCCAAGCTCGACAACCTCGCCAACGAAATCTGGAAATCAGCCGAGCGCCTGCGTGGCAAGTTCAAGGCATACGAATACCAAAGCGTCATCCTGCCCATCATCGTCATCCGGCGGCTCGAATGCGTGCTGCTGGCTTGGCGCGAGGCCAAAAGCGCCGAAGTGCAGGCCAAACGGCCCGAGCTGACCGAGGACGCGCTCGCCAAACTGGTGAAAAATTTGGAGCTGAACCCCCAGCAGTCGCCTTTCTCGAACACCACCCGCTTGACGCTGCGCAAGGTCTACGAAGAGGACCACACGCTGCTAGAAGCCAACTTCCGCGCGTACATCAACGGTTTCTCGCCAGCGGTGGGGGAGATCATCGATCACTTCAACTACCGGGCCACCATCACCCTCATGGTGAAGAACAACCGGCTGGCCCCCCTCCTGAACCAGTACAAAGAACTGCCCCTGGGCCCGGACCAGCTCTCGGGCCTGGAGATGGCGACCTGGACAAACTGGGGCGCGGCCATTTGTGGCGTGGCGAGTTGGCGGGCTGCCTGCACCAAAACCACATATTTGCTGTGCGCTGCTTCCCGCACAAGCTCAAACCGATGTTTTTGGCCTACGCCACAGCCGCCCAGTACGGGCGCGACTACTTTGAGGCCACCGGCAAGAAGACCACCAACCTGGCCAACACCAACGCCACCAACGCCACCAAGGTTGGCCAGTTCCCCATTCCCTTGCCACCACTGGCCGAGCAAGAAGCCATCTGCGCCCACTTGGATGACAAGACGGCGGAAGTGAGCCGCATCGCGGCCACCATCACCGCCCAAATTGACACCCTCATTGCCTACCGCAAATCCCTGATTCATGAATGCGTGACTGGGCAGCGGCGCGTGACGGAGGCGGATGTTGCAGCCGTCCTATGAATACAGTGCTGCTGTGCATCAATTTTTTGTGGGGAGAGAAGCCATGACAGACCGTGACAGCCATTCCAAACCGGGCGTAGCCCTGTTCCAAAGCCGCGAAATTCGCCGCACTTTGCACAACGACGAGTGGTGGTTCGTCATCACCGACATCATTGCTGTGTTGACCGATGCGGCGGACCCGTCGGACTACTGGAAGAAGATGCGCAGGCGCGACCCGGCGCTGGGCCTGGATAGCCAAGGGGGGGGACAATTTGTCCCCCCCCTTGGGCTGGCGTTCGAGACGGCGGGCGGGCAGCAAAAGCTGCAATGCTGGAACACGCAAGGCATTTTCCGACTGATCCAGTCCATTCCCAGCCCCAAGGCCGAGCCCTTCAAACGCTGGCTTGCCAAGGTGGGCAAAGAGCGGCTGGACGAAATTGAGAACCCCGAGCTGGCCATGGGCCGCATGCAAGACCTGTATGAGAAAAAGGGCTACCCCAAGGAGTGGATCGACAAGCGCCTGCGCGGCATAGCGGTGCGGCAAGACCTGACGGACGAGTGGAAGCAGCGCGGCGTGACCAGCAGCCAAGAATTTGCCATCCTGACCAACGAGATCATGCAGGGCACCTTTGCCCTCAAGGTGGACGAGTACAAGCAGGTGAAAGCCCTGACGCGCGAGAACCTGCGCGACCACATGACCGACATTGAGCTGATCTTGACCATGCTGGGCGAGGCCACCACCACCAAGCTGCACCGCGACCGCGATTCGGTGGGCATGCCCAAGCTCAAAAATGACGCCAAAGACGGTGGCGCAGTGGCCGGGCGCACGCGCAAAGACATTGAGATGCAAAGCGGCAAGCCGGTCATCTCGCCAGAGAACTTCAAGCAGTTGGCAGCGAAGAAGGCAAGCAAGGTCAAAAAGATCAAAGGCAGTGAGGGCTGATCATGGCAAAGGCACCGGAGTTGAAGTTTCAAAAGCACATTGCAGACTTCCTCGTTCGGGTGCATGGCTATGGCGTGCTGGCGCAGGCCGACATCACCGACACCGAGCACTGCATGGCCGAAGAGGCGCTGTGGGCCTTTTTGAACGCCACGCAGGCGCAGGCACTCCAAAAGCTGCAAGTGGACTACGGCAGCGATGCGCGCGATGAGGTGTTCAAAGCCCTGCGCAGCGAACTGGCCCACACGCCGCTGTGGTTGCTGCTGCGCAATGGCTTGAAGGTGCGCGGGCTGGAGCTGCGGTTGTTCTACCGAATACCCGGTGGAATTTTTGTACTGCGAGGTGCTGGGGCCAGATGCGTTGATGGAGGCGCTGTCGTTCTTTCTGGTGCGGGTGCCCCACCGCGATGCGCAGGACGACAGACCGGAGCGGCCCGCCTTCACGCTGTTTCCGCGTTACCACCAGAGCCGCTTGGTGCGCAAGGTGGCCGACCATATTTCGGCGCACTTTGCCGCGCATGGCGATATTGGCCGCAAGTACCGTGGTCAGGTGAACGGCGAGATTCAGTCCGTTTACAGCGACATGGGGCGCTTTGAAGAGTTGTCTGACATCAAGTACACCGACGTGGCAGGCATTTTTGACATCATGGCCATGACGGTGATTCAACACCACCTGCACGCTGCGGCATAAAGCCATGGGCAAAACCATTGCGCAAATCCCCAAAGACGACCGGCCACGCGAGAAGCTGTTGCGCAAGGGCGCGTGTGCCCTGAGTGACCAAGAGCTGCTGGCCGTGCTGCTGGGCAAAGGCACCGCCAGCATGGATGTGATGACCCTGGCCGCCAAGCTGGTGCGGCTCATGGATGAGAAGGGTTTGCGTGTCACGGCGAACGACCTGACGCAGTTTGATGGCGTGGGCGATGCCAAGGCTACCTTGGTTCTGGCCGCCATTGAGTTCGCCCGCCGCCGCATCAAGCCCGAAGGTTCCAGAATTGAAACGCCCGCCGACCTGCTGCCCCATGTGCGGCATTACGCAGACCGCAAGCAGGAGCACTTTCTGTGCGCCAGTATCAACGGAGCCAATGAAATACTGAATATTCGCGTGGTGTCGATGGGTTTGATTGATCGAAGCCCGGTACACCCGCGAGAGGTATTTGCCGATGCGCTGACCGATCGCGCCGCCGCCATCATCGTTGCGCACAACCACCCCAGCGGTGGCGTTGAGCCGTCGGT
>JAUXXN010000519.1 GCA_030684755.1 Hydrogenophaga sp. | reverse complement strand
CCGCAGCCCGCCGAGGTGGCCCAGTGCGCGCCCTACCTGGCGCGCCAAGTGGCGCTGGTGCAGCCCCAGCTCATCCTCGCCATGGGCCGCTTCGCGGTGCAGGCCCTGTTGCAAACCAACGAGCCCATCGGCAAGCTGCGTGGGCAAGTCCACCGCTACCAGGGCGTGCCGGTCATCGTCACCTACCACCCGGCCTATTTGCTGCGCACTCCCAGCGACAAAGCCAAGGCCTGGGCCGATTTGTGCCTAGCCATGGAGACAGCGAACACCCCCCTGCGCCGCTGACGCGTCTTCCCCCCTCTCTGGCGCGCCTGTGGCGCTGGGAGGGGGGACGCACCTACGGCCCGGCAAAGCCGGTTCCGTGGGTGCCTGCGAAGGTGCGCTCCATGCGTCAACGCCGCGCCGGCCACAGCACCGACGCAATGGCCACCATCACCAGCGCCACCGCCGCCCAGTCTTGCCAGTGCAGCACCTCGCCGAGCCACCAAGCGCCGCTGAACACCCCCAGCACCGGAATGAACATCACCGACAGCGTGGACGCAATCGGCGGCAGGTCGCGCGCCAGCATCAGCCACACCACCTGCGCAAAGGCAAATACGCCAATGGCGTTGTACACAATCGCCGCCTGAATGGCCGGTGTCGGCCAGACCCACGCGTCGCGCTCAAACACCACGGCCAGCAGCGTCATCCACAAGGCGGTGAACAGCGTCATCCAGAACGACAGCGCCAGCGTGGGGTGTGGAATGCGGGTGCGGCGCATCAGCTGTGTGCCCACCGCCCAGGTGGCCGCCGCCACCAACATCATGGCCACGCCCAGCGGTTTGCCCGAAAGGCTGGTGATTTCATGCCACAGCAGCAACACCACGCCCAGCGCCGCCGCCGCCACACCGCCCCAGGCCCGGCCCGGCAGCCGCTGGCCAAACCACCAAGCGCCCACCAACGCTGAAAACACCGGCATGGTGTAGCCCAAAATGGCCGCACGCCCGCTGGACAGCGTCTGAATGGCCAAAATGGCCAGCGTGTGCCAAAAGAACATGTTGAACACCGTCAACACCGCCAGCTCGCGCCAGTGCGCCCGGCCCACATGAAACGGCACCCGCCGCCACAGCAACACCGCGCCCAGCACCGGCAACCCGATCCACATGCAAATGGTGCGAAACGTCAGCGGCGGAAAACCCGTCACCCCCAGTTTCATGATCGGCCAGTTGATGCCCCACACCACAGTGAGCAGAACGAGCAAGATCAGTTGTTGTCGGGTCAGGGCGTGCATAGACTCGATCTTAGGGGGCTTTGCGCCTGCGCCTGCGCCAGCGCCAGGGTCCGGTGGAGGTGTCGCGGTGGCACCCAACCGTTTCGGTTCCCCACGGGCCGCGCAGCCCGCCACAATGCACATACCATGAAAAAATTCAACACCGCAGGCCCCAGCATTGCCGAAGACCATTTCATGATCGACCCGCTGGTGCGCATCGACATTGAAGACATCGAAAGCCTGATTGCCGACAAACGCTATTTTGTGTTGCACGCCCCGCGCCAAACCGGCAAAACCACTTGCTTGCTGGCTCTCATGCAGCGCCTGAACGCGCAAACCACCTACCGCGCGCTGTATGTGAACATCGAAGCCGCGCAGGCCGCGCGGGGTAACGTGGAAGCGGGTGTGGCTGCCATCTGCAGCGCCATGACCAATGCCGCCAAGTTCTATTTGCAAGATGCGGCCCTGGCGCAATGGCT
>JAUXXN010000516.1 GCA_030684755.1 Hydrogenophaga sp. | reverse complement strand
CGCAAGTGGTAAAGGCGTTGTGGTCGACCGACCTCACCGTAGGCCGCAGCCACGCTCACCTGACCCGTACCCACGAGATACTCCAGATAGCGCCTCGCAGTCGAACGGCTGGTGCCAGTGCGCTCTGCCAGCTCACTGGCGGTCAGCGGATCGGCGGCCAAGGTCAGGGCTTGCAAAATCGTTTCTAAAGACAACGCATCCACGCCTTTTGGCAAGGTTCGTGCGTGATCGTCGGGCACCGCAGCCGACAAGGCTTCGTCCAGTTGTTTCTGATCGATCTCGCGCTGACGACCCATGGCGCGGCGTTGCACAAACCGGTCCAGCATGGCCTGCATGCGCGAAGCCTGCACCGGCTTGATCAGGAAATCGAACACCCCCGCCTTCAAGGCCTCCTCCACCGTATCGACCTCCTTGGCAGCCGTGATCATGACGATGTGCAAATGCCGGTACAGGCGACGCACCTCCCACAACAGCGACAACCCCTCGACATCGGGCAGATATACGTCGAGCAAGGCCAGGTCCACGCCGTCCCCGTGAAGCCGCAACCAAGCCAGGGCTTCGGCACCGCTGCGGCAACTGCCCACGACCTGGAAGCGGACATGCCGCTCCACCATGGCTGCGTTGATGTGCGCGATACGGAAATCGTCCTCAACCACCAGCACCCGGTAGGGACGGACCTCACTGACCATAGAGCACTCCTGCCTGGCACGTTACACGGGCCTTGTCCACCACAGCCACGAAACAGGCACCACCCTGCTCCCCGGGTTCCAATGTGACATCCCCGCCAAGCTCTCGGCACAACTGACGCACCAACGACAGCCCAATGCCGCGCCCATCGCCCTTGGTGGACGCTCCGCGCTCAAAGACCTGTTCGACGTGGGCGGCGTCCACGCCACATCCGTTGTCGTCCACCTCCACAACCACCGATGTACCCAAATCGGTGAAAGACAGCACCACCATCGGTGAACAACCCGCTGGTCGCGGGGCCTCGCAAGCGTTGTCGACCAGGTTGCCGATGATGCAAGTCAGGGCGTGGCGCCCGGAAGCCGACAGTTCGCTGTGCAGGCTGCTGCCTTCGTCCACCTCGATCTGCACGCCCTGGCTGGATGCACGCATGAGCTTGCCCGCCAGCAATCCACACAGCGCTGCGTCGTGCACGCGGTTTTGCAACAGGGTCAGTCGGGCCTGCTCAAGGCGGCTTTCCTCGCCAATCAGGGCAATGGCTTCCTGTACGTTGCCCAGCTGCAGCAGGCCAGCGAGCATGTGCAGCTTGTTGGAGAACTCGTGCGCCTGTGCACGCAAGCTGTCTGCCAATTGCCGGACTTCGGCCAGACTGCGGGAGAGTTCCAGAATCTCCATACGGCTGCGGAATGTGGCCACCGCGCCTTCCACCCGACCGTCCACCAGGATAGGTACTCGGTTGACCACCACCAGCTGCTCACCCACCCAGGTTTCCTTGTCGTACTGGGCTTCCCCAGTGCGCAAAACGTCATGCAGTCGCGAGAGGGGCAAGGCTTGCAGAATGTCCTGCCCCGAAGGATTTTGGCCTTCGCTGTCTGACAAAAACCGGCGCGCGCCCGCGTTGGCGAGCGTGATGCGGCCTTGGGCGTTGACCGCCACCAGGCCTTCGTGCATGGACTGAAGAATGGCGTCCTTCTCCTGCAGGCGCCGCGCGATTTCATGGGGCTCCAGACCCAGGATCGCTCGCTTAAAACGGTTGGCAATCCAGAAAGCCCCCAACAGGCCCAGCCCTGCTATGCCAACCATCAGCAGAAAGTTTGAGCGCATATCGGCGGCAATGCGGTCCTCGATCTCATTGGCCAGAAAACCCACCGAAATCACGCCTATGATGGCCCCGCCAGAGTTTCGCACCGGGACCTTGCCCCGTATGGACGGCCCCAGCGATCCAGTGGCGCGAGAGATGTATTCGGCTCCGTGGTTCAGAGCGGGGTCGTTGTCTTCGCCCACCATCCGCTCACCCAGGCGGTCGGGCAGGGGGTGCGAATAACGGATGCTTTCGCGGTTGCCCACCACCACAAAACTAGCGCCGGTCTGCTGCCGCACGCGCTCGGCCAGGGGCTGGATGATCGAGACGGGATCGGGTGTCACAAAGGCCTCAATCAGCAAGCCGTTGGCGGCCAAGGTCCGAGCCACGTTGAGCGCGCGCTGCCCAATCTGGTCTTCCATCAGCGCCGCATACCGCTGGTTCAGGTAAAGGCCCTGGATGCCCAGCATCAAGACGAGCAATGAGCCCACCAACAACACCATTTGAGCCCGAAACCCGAGCACCACTGGGACAAGGCGGAACTTTGGCGCTGAGGGGAGCTTTTGCGGTTCGTCCATTGATCTAACGCCCCACTCAGCCCTGCCTATGCGAGGAGATTTTTCACTGCAGCGCCTGCACACCAGCCACCAGCCAGCCGCTGGAGCCATTCTTGGAACGGGTGATGTTCCAGACTTCGCGGAAGGGACTGGGGCCAGCCGAGACGTCTTCACGGATCAAGCCCGAGAACTCAACGCTGGCCATATAGCTGGCATCCATTTCCTCAATGCCCAGCAAGCGAGCATCCAACATCACCACCTCGGTTTTGTTGACCGCCCCGCTGGCCGAACGCTCGCGCTCCACCAATTGACTTTGAATCTGTTCCAGCATGCCATCGGTCATCATGGCGCGAAGGCTGGGAATATCGGAGCGGTCCCAGGCGTCTTGCAGGCTGAGAAAGTTGGCCTTGGAGGCTTTCAAAAAGCCCTCTGCATCGAATTCGGCTGGAATGCTCCAACCCGGAACCCCAGACAAGGTGGCACCGGTGCGCGAACCGCCTGCCGCCTGAAGCTGTGCCGCGTCGAATGACCCCGTGTTGCGCTCCCAAGGCCGGGCTGATGCGTCGTTGCCGACGTTCTGCGGGCTGTAACCCCCTGAACTGGCTGAGCCGACTGAATCGGATCCAGAAGGACCACCAGCCGCCGCTTGGTAGGCAAACGTGGCAGAAGGTGCTGTGCTGGATCGACGGCGCAAAACCATGCCCACGACAACCACCGCCACCGCAGCGAGCAAAGCCCACATGAGGAACTCGGCAAAACCCTCACCAAAACCCAGCGACGATGCGAGCCATGCAAGCCCCAGGCCTGCAGCCAGCCCCCCCAGCATGCCGCTCCAAGCGCGCTTGGGCGCAGCCGCAGCGCTGGCCACGGAGGGCGGAGCCACAGCGTTTGGCGTGGCCGCCTGGGGCGCAGCCTGCTGCACAGGAGGGGTACCCATGCGCTGCGTCACGTTGCTCGACTGCTTGCCGGACGACAGACCGCCGCCCAAGCGCTTGGCTAATGCGTCTTGCGAAACCAAAACCATGGCACAGACCAGCGCCACCGACCATAACTTGTAGTTCATCCTGTGTGTCTCCCCAAACCAAAAACCACCCGGCACCCTCAGATCAGCACTTGATCCCCAAATGCAAGGCCACCACACCCGCCGACAGGTTGTGCACATCCACATGGCCAAACCCGGCGGTTTTCATCAGTTGCCGAAGTTCTTCTTGCCCGGGATGCATGCGAATGGATTCGGCGAGGTAGCGGTAGCTGTCCTCGTCGTTGGCCACCAGCTTGCCCAGCTTGGGCAGGACGTTGAACGAATACCAGTCATAAGCTTTTTCAAGCGGCTTGGCCACCCGGGAAAACTCCAACACCAGCAATTTGCCACCGGGCTTCAGCACCCGCTGCATCTCGGCCAGCGCGCGGTCTTTGTGGGTCATGTTGCGCAAACCAAACGCCACCGATACAAAGTCGAACGCATTGTTCTCAAATGGCAACTGTTCAGCATCGCACACCAGCGTGGGCAGCGCCACACCCAGATCGAGCAGGCGGTTGCGTCCTTCGCGCAGCATGGCCTCGTTGATGTCGGTGTGCACCACGCGTCCAGTCGGGCCCACTTGCTTGGCAAAGGCCAGCGACAGGTCGCCCGTGCCACCGGCAATGTCCAGCACTTGGTCGCCAGGCTGCGGGTTGGCCACCGTGATGGTGTAGCGCTTCCAGAGGCGGTGCAGCCCAGCCGACATGAGATCGTTCATCACGTCGTAGCTGGGCGCGACCGAGTCGAAGACGCTGCGCACGTGCTGCGCCTTTTCGCGTTCGTCAACCGACTTGAAACCAAAGTGTGTAGAGGCCATGAAAAGAATCCTAAGCGGTTAATGGCTGCCGCAGGCGCTCCCGGCCTTCGGCACCATGGGCGCATCACGCTCCATGCCAGCAGATTGCAGGCGAGCGTTGTAATCTGCCCACAGTTCGGCCTGTTTGGAACCCAGGAAATACAGGTAATCCCAGGAAAAAATGCCGCTGTCGTGCCCGTCAGAGAAAGTGGGTTGTACCGCGTAGTTGCCCACTGGCTCCAGCGCAATGATGCCGACATCGCGTTTGCCGGTCTGCAACACCTCTTGGCCCGGGCCATGGCCCTGCACTTCGGCCGACGGCGAGTACACGCGCATCAACTCAAACGGCACATGAAATTCGCTGCCATCAGAAAACCCGATTTCCAACACCTTGGACTGCTGGTGCAAGGTGATCGATTGCGGCGTGGGGGTGTTTTTGTCAAGTCCGGCCATGGGGTTGCTCCTGATTCAAGAATTGAGGGAAAGCCTGCCCGCTCACACCGTGGAACCGGCTTTGCCGGGCCACGGGTGTGGTCCCCCCTTCTAGGGGGGACGACGCGAAGCGGCGCAGGGGGGTCACACCAGCACGCGTTCAATGCCGCCTTGGTTGGCCTTGGCCACGTACTCGGGCAACCAGTCTTTGCCCAAAATTTGGTTGGCCATTTCGACCACGATGTAGTCGGCCTCCAGCAAACCGTTGTTCAAGTCGTCGCCGTAGCGTGTCAGCCCCTGCAGGCAGCTCGGGCACGAGGTCAGTACCTTGATATTGGCGGTTTCGCCCACCGTGCCGGCCGAGCGCAAAGCCGCTTCGCCTTTTTTAATCTCTTCTTCCTTGCGGAAGCGGATCTGGGTGGAAATGTCGGGCCGGGTCACGCCCAGCGTGCCACTCTCGCCGCAGCAGCGCTTGCTCTCCAGCACGTTGTCGCCCACCAGCGCCTTCACCGTTTTCATGGGCTCTTGCAGCTTCATGGGGCTGTGGCAGGGGTCGTGGTAGAGGTAACCGCCCTGCCCCGCTGGCAGCGTGATGCCTTTTTCCAGCAGGTATTCGTGGATGTCGATGATGCGGCAGCCGGGGAAGATCTTGTCAAACTGGTAGCCCTGCAACTGGTCGTAGCAGGTGCCGCAGCTCACCACCACCGTCTTGATGTCCAGGTAATTCAGCGTGTTGGCCACGCGGTGGAACAGCACCCGGTTGTCGGTGATGATTTTTTCGGCCTTGTCGAACTGACCCGAACCGCGCTGGGGGTAGCCGCAGCACAGGTAGCCCGGCGGCAGCACGGTCTGCACACCGGCGTGCCACAGCATGGCCTGCGTGGCCAGCCCCACCTGGCTGAACAGGCGCTCAGAACCGCAACCAGGGAAATAAAACACCGCCTCGGTTTCCGCTGTGGTGCCCACCGGGTTGCGGATGATCGGCACGTAGTCCTTGTCTTCAATATCGAGCAAGGCGCGCGCGGTCTTTTTGGGCAAGCCACCTGGCATCTTCTTGTTGATGAAGTGGATCACCTGCTCTTTGATGGGCGCTGGCCCCAGCGTGGCACGCGGCGCCGCCGTCTGCTTGCGCGCTACCCGCTTGAGCAATTGGTTCGCCAGCCGCTGGGCTTTGAAACCCACGTCCACCATGGCCGAGCGCATGAACTTGATGGTCTCGGG
>JAUXXN010000507.1 GCA_030684755.1 Hydrogenophaga sp. | reverse complement strand
TTTCTGCACTGCAGATGGATATCAATATCCAGGGCATCACCAAGGAAATCATGCAGGTGGCACTGGCCCAGGCCAAAGAAGCCCGCATGCACATCCTGGGCAAGATGGAAGAAGCCATGGGCGAAGCCAAGACCGAGGTGTCGAACTTCGCGCCCAAGCTCTTCACCATGAAGATCAACCCCGAGAAGATCCGCGACGTGATCGGCAAAGGCGGCTCGGTGATCCGTGCATTGACCGAAGAGACCGGCACCCAGATCAACATCGACGAAGACGGCACCATCACCATCGCTTCGACCGACAGCGCCAAGGCCGACGAAGCCAAACGCCGCATTCAGCAGATCACCGCTGAAGTCGAAATTGGCAAGGTCTACGAAGGGCCGGTCACCAAGATCCTGGACTTCGGTGCTTTGATCAACCTGTTGCCGGGCAAAGACGGCTTGCTGCACATCAGCCAGATCGCGCACGAGCGCGTTGAGCGCGTGACCGACTACCTGAGCGAAGGCCAGATTGTCAAAGTCAAGGTGATGGAGACCGACGAAAAAGGCCGCATCAAGTTGTCCATGAAGGCGCTCATCGACCGCAACAGCGGCGACAAAGGCCAGCAGCAACAGCAGCAATAAAACAGATTAACGGCCATGCAAGCGGTTGAAATCAGCTCCTACGGCGCACCCGATGTGTTGCGCTTGACCGAGCGCCCTGTGCCTGTAGCGGGCACAGGAGAGGTGCTCATTCGCGTCAGTGCATCGGGCGTGAACCGGCCCGATGTGCTGCAGCGCACGGGCAACTACCCGGTGCCGCCCGGCGCCTCTGACATTCCTGGCCTTGAAGTGGCGGGCGTCATCGAGTCGGGTGATGCAGCCGCCATGTCGGCTGCGGGCCTCGCTTTGGGTGACCGCGTGTGTGCGTTGGTGGCTGGTGGTGGTTATGCGCAGTTTTGCGTGGCCCCTGTGGGCCAGTGCCTGCCGGTGCCAGAGGGCCTGGACGATGTGGCTGCGGCCAGCTTGCCCGAGACCTTTTTCACCGTCTGGAGCAACGTATTTGACCGTGCGCGGCTGCAGCCCGGTGAAACCTTGTTGATTCAGGGTGGCACCAGTGGCATTGGTGTGACCGCGATCCAGATGGCCAAAGCCCTGGGTGCGCGGGTGATCACCACCGCAGGCAGCGACGAAAAATGCGCGGCTTGTCTGGCCCTTGGGGCTGATCACGCCATCAACTACAAAACACAGGACTTTGTGGGTGCTGTGGCCGACCTGACCGGTGGCCAGGGCGTCAACGTGATTCTGGACATGGTGGCCGGTGCCTATGTGGCGCGCGAGCTCGACTGCCTTGCCGAAGACGGTCGTCTGGTCATCATCGCGGTGCAGGGCGGAGTCAAGGCCGAGATCAACGCGGGCATGGTGTTGCGCCGACGGCTGACCATCACCGGCTCGACATTGCGTCCACGCCCAGTGGCCTTCAAGACCGCCATCGCCCAATCGTTGCGCACGTCGGTCTGGCCCCTGGTGGCCGATGGACGCATCAAGCCGGTCATTTATCGCGTGTTTAACGCGGGCGAGGCTGCATCGGCGCACGCGTTGATGGAGTCCAATCAACATATCGGCAAGCTGGTCTTGACATGGTCGTGATGGCTTGTGTACCGCAATGCTGAAGAGAAAAATCATGAAAAAACTCATCGCAGGCAACTGGAAAATGAATGGCTCTTTGGCCGCCAACGAGGCGCTCGTCAAAGCCATGCTGAGTGGCTTGAATGGCGCAGCGCCTGCTGCTGACATGGCGCTGTGTGCGCCTGCGCCTTATCTCGCTCAGATGCAGATGTTGTTGCAGGGCAGCCCGATCGCATGGGGCGCCCAGGACGTGTCTGCGCACGAGCAAGGTGCTTTCACAGGTGAGGTCGGTGCAGCCATGCTGCGCGACTTCGGGTGCCGCTACGCCATCGTGGGTCACTCTGAGCGCCGCCAGTACCACGGCGAAACCGATGCGCAGGTGGCTGCCAAAGCACAGCGCGCCTTGGCGCTGGGCATCACGCCGATCGTCTGTGTGGGTGAAACCTTGGCAGAGCGCGATGCAGAGCAGACGGAAGCCGTGGTCAAACGCCAGTTGGCTGCCGTGATTCATGCTGTCGCGCATTGCACCAGTGAAATCGTGGTCGCTTATGAGCCCGTCTGGGCCATCGGTACCGGGAAAACGGCCACGCCAGAAATGGCTCAGCATGTCCATGCCGTTTTGCGTGCACAGCTGTCGGCAGCAACCCAGCACCCCGAACGAGTGCACATTCTTTATGGTGGCAGCATGAACGCAGCCAACGCCGCCAGCTTGTTGGCCCAGCCGGATATTGATGGCGGCCTGATTGGCGGCGCGTCGCTCAAAGCCGCGGATTTCCTGCAAATCGTGGGTGCTGCGCAGTAAGTGTGAGCTTCACCTTTCCTAATTTCGGAGAAAAAAATGAATGTTTTGTTGACCATCCTCTTGGCGGTTCAGATGCTCTCTGCGCTGGCCATGATCGCGCTTATTTTGATGCAGCACGGCAAAGGCGCTGACGCGGGTGCAGCCTTTGGTGGCGGCGCTGGTTCGGCCAGTTTGTTTGGCGCCTCGGGTGGAGCCAACTTCATGTCGCGTTCCACGGCGGTGTTGGCCGGGGTGTTCCTTACCTGCACGCTTGGGCTGGCTTATTTCGGCAATCTGCGCGAAGCGCCCCGTTCGGGAAGTGTGCTCGAGGGCGCTGTGTTGCCCGCTGAAGTACCAGCCTCTGCCCAGATTCCCGGCCAGGCCAGCAGTGAAGTGCCTACTGCGCCCGCTGTCGTGGAAACGCAACCAGTGGGCACAGGAGCTGCACAAATTCCTGCCAAGTAAGCTCGCTCAGTGGATGGTGTGGTAAGCATTGTTTTGGTTCCGCTGTTACCCCTTCATCCGCAATGAAAATCAGCCCCTTGCTCTGAAAATCTGGGTCGTTTCAGGGTAAACTCTTATGGTTGTCGACGAAGCTCACACAGATCCTCGTGAGCTCGACAATACTGACCCAGCCGACGTGGTGAAATTGGTAGACACGCTATCTTGAGGGGGTAGTGGCGAAAGCTGTGCGAGTTCGAGTCTCGCCGTCGGCACCAATATTTTTTGGACAACATGGCCCGTGTGCCGTGTCAGTGGAATTTACCAAAATGAGTCTCGAACAATACCTTCCCGTGCTTTTGTTCATTTTGGTGGGTGTTGCTGTTGGGGTTGTTCCTCAGGTTTTGGGCTACATACTGGGCCCCAATCGGCCAGATGCAGAGAAAAACTCCCCTTACGAGTGTGGCTTCGAGGCTTTCGAAGACGCGCGGATGAAGTTTGACGTGCGCTATTACCTTGTAGCTATTCTGTTCATTCTTTTTGATCTTGAAATTGCTTTCCTGATTCCTTGGGCGGTGGCCTTTTCGGATATTGGTATGACGGGTTTTCTGGCTGGCGTTGTTTTCTTGTCCATTTTGACAGTTGGCTTTGCTTATGAGTGGAAAAAAGGTGCGTTGGATTGGGAATAACAGGTTGCATCCAACACGTAAACACCGGAGCTGTTCATGATTGAAGGCGTATTTAAAGAGGGTTTTGTCACCACGAGCTACGACTCGGTGGTGAATTGGGCTAAAACGGGTTCGTTGTGGCCCATGACCTTTGGTTTGGCTTGTTGTGCGGTGGAGATGATGCACGCTGCTACTGCTCGTTACGACCTTGGTCGCTTTGGAGCTGAGGTGTTTCGTGCAAGTCCTCGCCAGTCCGATCTCATGATCGTCGCTGGCACCTTGTGCAACAAAATGGCACCAGCCTTGCGCAAGGTATATGACCAAATGGCCGAGCCCCGTTGGGTACTGTCCATGGGTTCTTGTGCCAACGGCGGTGGTTATTACCACTACAGCTATTCCGTGGTCCGTGGCTGTGACCGCATTGTGCCTGTGGATGTGTATGTGCCTGGTTGCCCACCCACTGCGGAAGCATTGCTGTATGGGATCATTCAGTTGCAGCAAAAAATCCGCCGCACCAACACCATCGCTCGAGCGTAATAGGCTGCTGTGCAACCAACGGTTCGAGATCTGAAAGACCGCTCATGAGCGATACACCCACGTCCTACGCCACTACGCCTGAGGCGATAAAGTTATCGCTGTCTGCTTTGCTGGGTAATCAAGTTGATGCCATCACGGTAGACCGTGGTGAAGTCACATTGACAGTCAGTTCGGCTAATTACTTCGCTGTGATGCAAAGTCTGCGCGATGCGCCGGCAGCGCGTTTTGAGCAGCTCATTGACTTGTGTGGGATGGACTATCAAACCTACGGCGATGGTTGCTGGGAGGGGTTGCGGTTCGCCGCTGTGGTCCATTTGCTGTCAGTCAGTCTGAACCACCGTGTTCGTGTGCGCGTGTTTTGTCCTGAAGACGACTTTCCCGTGCTGGCTTCTGTGACATCACTGTGGGCCTCTGCCAACTGGTACGAGCGCGAAGCATTCGACCTGTTCGGCATTGTGTTTGAAGGCCATGACGATCTGCGTCGCATCCTGACCGATTACGGCTTCATTGGTCACCCGTTTCGCAAAGATTTCCCCCTGTCTGGCCACGTGGAAATGCGTTACGACGCTACGCGGCAGCGGGTGGTGTACGAGCCGGTAAGCATCGAGCCCAGAGAGATCACGCCCCGCGTGATCCGCGAAGACAACTACGGCGGGTTGCACTGAGCCGCAGGCGAATCGGAATACCCATGGCTGAAATCAAAAATTACACCCTGAACTTTGGGCCGCAGCATCCTGCTGCACACGGCGTACTGCGTCTGGTGCTGGAGCTCGATGGCGAGGTGGTACAACGCGCCGACCCGCACATTGGTTTGCTGCACCGGGCAACCGAAAAGCTGGCCGAGAGCAAGACGTTTATCCAGTCGTTGCCCTACATGGACCGTCTGGACTACGTGTCTATGATGTGCAACGAGCACGCCTACTGCCTGGCCATCGAGAAACTGCTGGGCATTGAGGTGCCGATCCGGGCTCAATACATCCGCGTGATGTTCTCAGAGATCACGCGCCTGATGAACCACTTGATGTGGTTGGGTTCGCACGGCAACGATTGCGGCAGCTCCACGATCCTGATCTACGCGTTCCGAGAGCGCGAAGACCTTTTCGACATGTACGAAGCGGTTTCGGGCGCACGAATGCACGCTGCGTATTTCCGCCCTGGTGGTGTGTACCGCGACCTGCCGGAGACCATGCCGCAGTACCGCGTGAGCAAAATCCGCAATGCCAAAGCTATGGCCGAGTTGAACACCAACCGCCAGGGTTCATTGCTTGATTTCATCGACGACTTCACGAAGCGCTTCCCGACCTATCTGGGTGAATATCACACGCTGCTCACCGACAACCGTATCTGGAAGCAGCGCACGGTCGGTATTGGTGTGGTGGCGCCTGAGCGCGCATTGAGCCTGGGCATGACCGGCCCCATGCTGCGGGGTTCTGGTATTGCATGGGATCTGCGCAAAACGCAACCCTACGATGTCTACGACCAGATGGATTTCGACATCCCGGTGGGCAAAACAGGTGACTGCTACGACCGCTATCTCGTCCGCATGGAAGAGATGAAGCAATCCAACCGGATCATCGAGCAGTGCGTGAAGTGGTTGCGCGTGAACCCCGGACCGGTGATCACAGACAACCACAAAGTTGCAGCGCCTTCGCGTGAGTCGATGAAGTCGAACAAGGAAGAGCTGATCCACCATTTCAAGCTTTTCACCGAAGGTTTCCACGTGCCCGAGGGCGAGGCTTACGCCGCAGTGGAGCATCCCAAAGGTGAGTTTGGCATCTACCTCGTCAGCGATGGCGCCAACAAGCCTTACCGGCTGAAAATTCGAGCCCCCGGCTTCGCGCACCTAGCCACCATGGACGAAATGGCTCGGGGCCACATGCTGGCAGATGCGGTGGCCATCATTGGCACCATGGACATCGTTTTTGGAGAGATTGATCGATGATCTCCGGTATCAAAACCGTGCAGACGGCAACCCTGCCCGACGCCACACTGCAACGTTTCGCCCGCGAAGTTGCCAAGTACCCTGCAGACCAGGCGCAATCGGCTGTGATGGCCTGCCTTTCTATCGTGCAGCAAGAGCAGGGTTATGTGAGCCTAGAAGCTGAAAAGGCCATTGCCGGGTATCTGGGTATGGCGCCCATTGCGGTGCACGAGGTCACAACCTTCTACAACATGTACAACCAGCACCCGGTGGGCAAGTTCAAGCTCAACGTGTGCACCAACCTGCCATGCCAGCTGCGCGATGGCAACACAGCACTGAAACACCTGGAGCACAAGCTGGGCGTGACCATGGGTGGCACCACGGCCGATGGCATGTTCACCCTGCAGCAGAGCGAGTGCCTGGGTGCCTGTGCCGACTCGCCTGTGATGCTGGTGAATGACCGACACATGTGCAGTTTCATGAGCAACGACAAACTCGACCAGCTGATCGACGGCTTGCGTTCGACGGAGGCAAAGTGACATGAATGCGGAGCAAATCCTTTCCCAGTTTCGCGCCACTGGCGTGCAAACCTGTTTCCATGGTCGCCATATCGATCCGCAGATCTATGCCGGTCTGAATGGCAGCAACTGGACGCTCAAAGACTACGTGGCACGCGGTGGTTATCAGGCTTTGCGCAAGGTCCTGGGCCAGGACGGCTCTGCGCCAAACGCCGACACGGGCGTGGTCGGTTTGACACAAGACCAGGTGATCGCGACCTTGAAGGAATCGGCCTTGCGAGGCCGGGGGGGGTCTGGTTTCCCGACCGGCCTGAAGTGGAGCTTCATGCCGCGCCAGTTTCCAGGGCAAAAGTACCTCGTTTGCAATTCGGACGAGGGTGAGCCGGGGACCTGCAAAGACCGCGACATCCTGATGTACAACCCCCACATCGTGATTGAGGGCATGGCCATTGCCGCCTTTGCCATGGGCATCAGCGTGGGCTACAACTACATTCACGGCGAAATTTTTGAAGCTTACGAACGCTTCGAAGAGGCGCTGCAAGAGGCCCGTGCCGCAGGCTTGCTGGGCAACAACATCATGGGCAGCAACTTCAGCTTTGAGTTGCATGCCTTTCATGGCTTTGGCGCCTACATTTGCGGTGAAGAAACCGCGTTGCTTGAATCGCTCGAAGGCAAAAAGGGTCAGCCGCGTTTCAAGCCGCCGTTTCCGGCCAGCTTTGGCTTGTACGGCAAACCCACAACGATCAACAACACCGAAACCTTCGCGGCCGTTCCCTGGATTATCCGCAATGGCGGTCAGGCTTATCTGGAATGCGGCAAGCCCAACAACGGCGGCACCAAGATTTTCTCGGTCAGTGGTGATGTTGAGAGCCCGGGCAACTTCGAGGTGCCCATGGGCACGCCGTTTGCCAAGTTGCTGGAGCTCGCCGGCGGCGTTCGCAAAGGCCGTCAGCTCAAAGCGGTGATCCCGGGCGGGTCGTCCTCGCCCGTGCTGCCAGCGTCCATCATGATGAATTGCACGATGGATTACGACTCGATTTCCAAGGCTGGATCTATGCTCGGGTCTGGCGCCGTGATCGTCATGGATGACAGCCGCTGCATGGTTGAATCGCTCAAACGCCTGTCCTACTTCTACATGCACGAAAGCTGTGGCCAATGCACCCCTTGCCGCGAAGGCACTGGCTGGCTCTATCGCTTGGTGGACCGCATTGAGCGCGGCGAAGGCAAAGCGGCCGACATGGCGTTGCTGGACAACGTGGCCGAAAACATCATGGGGCGCACCATCTGCGCCCTGGGCGACGCAGCGGCCATGCCGGTGCGCGCCATGATCAAACACTTCCGGCCTGAGTTCGAACACTACATCGAACACAAGACCCGCATGGCCACGGCCAACGTCTGAAAAAGAAGTCGCACATGGTTGAAATTGAACTCGACGGCAAGAAGGTGGAAGTGCCCGCGGGCAGCATGGTGATGCATGCGGCCGAGAAGGCGGGCACCTACATTCCGCACTTTTGTTACCACAAGAAATTGTCGATCGCGGCCAACTGCCGTATGTGCCTGGTGGATGTCGAAAAGGCGCCCAAGCCGATGCCCGCCTGCGCCACGCCAGTGACCATGGGCATGATCGTCCGCACCAAGAGCGACAAGGCCATCAAGGCCCAGCAGTCGGTGATGGAGTTCTTGCTCATCAACCACCCGCTGGACTGCCCGATTTGCGACCAGGGTGGCGAATGCCAGTTGCAGGATCTGGCTGTTGGCTACGGCGGTGGCGCTTCGCGCTACGAAGAAGAGAAGCGCGTGGTGTTCCACAAAGACGTTGGGCCGCTGGTTTCCATGCAGGAAATGAGCCGTTGCATTCATTGCACCCGCTGCGTGCGCTTCGGTCAGGAGATCGCCGGCGTGATGGAGCTGGGCATGTCGCACCGCGGCGAGCACGCCGAAATCGAGACCTTCGTCGGCAACACGGTGGATTCCGAATTGTCCGGCAACATGATCGACATCTGCCCGGTGGGCGCGCTCACCAGCAAGCCGTTTCGCTACAGCGCCCGCACATGGGAGCTTTCACGCCGCAAGAGTGTGAGCCCACACGATTCGACCGGTGCCAATCTGATCGTTCAGGTCAAAAATCACAAGGTCATGCGAGTGGTGCCGTTGGAAAACGATGCTGTGAACGAGTGCTGGATCGCTGACCGTGATCGTTTTTCTTATGAAGCCGTCAACAGCGAGGAGCGCTTGACCGCTCCCATGCTCAAGCAGGGTGGTGAGTGGAAAACGGTGGACTGGCAGACGGCGCTGGAGTACGTGGCCAATGGCCTCAAGCAGGTCAAGGCCGACCACGGCGCTGCCGCCATCGGTCTGCTGGCCAGCCCGCACAGCACGGTTGAAGAGCTGGCACTGGCCGGCGCCTTGGTGCGCGGCCTGGGTAGCCAAAACATCGATGCGCGGTTGCGCAACGCCGACTTCAGCAACGCCGCACCAGTTGGTGCTGCGCGCTGGTTGGGTCAATCTGTCGCTTCGTTGTCCACGCTCCAGCGTGTGCTGGTGGTGGGTTCAAACCTGCGCAAAGACCATCCGCTTTTCGCTCAGCGCATTCGCCAGGCGGCCCGAAAAGGGTGTCAAGTCAACGTGCTCGCCGCAGAGGCTCAGGACTGGGCCATGCCGGTGAAAAACGCGGTACTGGCCGATAGCGCCACCTGGGTGCAGGCCTTGGCAGGCATCGCCGCTGCGGTGGCACAAGAAACTGGCGCTGTGGCTCCGGTGCCCGCCGATGTGAACGATGCGGCCCGCGCCGTGGCCAAGTCGCTCCTGGGTGGTGAACAAAAAGCGGTGCTGTTAGGCAATGTTGCTGCACACCACGAAAAAGCAGGCAGCCTGCTGTCGCTGGCCAACTGGATTGCACAACACACCGGCGCTACGGTCGGTTATCTCACCGAAGCGGCCAACACGGTTGGCGCTCAGCTCGTCGGCGCCACGCCAGGGCAGGGCGGCCTCACCGCTGCTCAAATGCTGGGTGGCGGCCTCAAGGCAGCTGTGCTTCTGAATACCGAGCCGGCACACGACACCGCTCTAGGCGCTGCAAGCCTTGCCAATGCAGACATGGTGGTGACGCTCAGCCCGTTCAAAGCCAACATGGAGGTGAGCGACGTGCTGTTGCCCATCGCCCCCTTCACCGAAACGTCTGGGTCGTTCGTCAACGCCGAAGGTCGTTTGCAGAGTTTCCACGCCGTGGTGCGTCCACTGGGTGAAACGCGTCCTGCCTGGAAAGTGCTCCGGGTTTTGGGCAACCTGCTTGGCTTGACCGGGTTCGACGCCGACTCGTCACAGGCCGTATTGGCGAACGCGATACCCGGCTTGGTCGCCGGTGCTGTGGTGGGCGCTTCGCGTCTGTCCAATGCCTGTTCGGCAAATATTGACCTTGCGCCAGCCAGCGTGCCGCCTTGTGTTGCTTCGATCTACCAGCTCGACGGGCTGGTTCGTCGCGCCACATCGTTGCAGCTGACAAACGACGCACGCGCGTCGAGCGTTCAGTCGGAAGGAGCACCCGCATGATCGACGCCATGTACAACGGCGGTATGGGCCTGATCTCGGCCTCGTGGTGGACCACGGCCGCCTGGCCTGTCCTGTGGATACTGATCAAGATCGTGGCCGTGCTCGCGCCGCTGATGGGCGCTGTGGCCTACCTCACGTTGTGGGAGCGCAAACTGCTGGGCTTTATTCAGGTCCGGCTCGGTCCCAACCGCGTGGGTCCATTTGGTCTGCTGCAGCCCATTGCTGACGCGATCAAGCTGCTCACCAAGGAAATCATCAGCCCCAGCGCTGCCAGCAGTGGTCTGTTTCGTTTGGGCCCCATCATGGCGATCATGCCGGCGCTGGCTGCCTGGGTGGCCGTGCCGTTTGGCCCCGATGCGATTCTGGCCAACGTCAACGCGGGCTTGCTGGTGATCTTGGCCATCACGTCGATTGAGGTCTACGGCGTGATCATCGCCGGCTGGGCATCCAACTCGAAATATGCCTTTTTGGGTGCCTTGCGCGCCTCTGCCCAGATGGTGAGTTACGAAATCGCCATTGGCTTCTGTTTCCTGGTGGTCGTCATGACCGCAGGCAGCTTGCACCTGGGTGAAATTGTGGCTTCGCAAAGCCGCGGCATGGGCGCCGACATGGGACTCAATTTCCTGTCATGGAACTGGCTGCCTCTGCTGCCCATATTCTTTGTGTACTTGATCTCTGGCGTAGCCGAGACCAACCGCCACCCGTTTGACGTGGTGGAAGGCGAAGCTGAGATCGTTGCCGGTCACATGGTCGAGTATTCGGGCATGGGCTTCGCCATCTTTTTCCTGGCCGAATACGCCAGCATGTGGCTGATTTCGATTCTGGCTGTGCTGATGTTCCTTGGCGGCTGGTTGCCACCCATTGACAGCGCGCTGCTCAACTGGATTCCGGGCTGGATCTGGCTCGGT
>JAUXXN010000502.1 GCA_030684755.1 Hydrogenophaga sp. | reverse complement strand
GACCGCATGGTGGCAGGCCTGAAGGACATCGAAGAGGTGTTCATCAACGGCCACGAGACCCAGCGCGTGCCGCACAACCTGAACATGAGCTTCAACTACGTCGAAGGCGAGTCGCTGATCATGGGCATCAAAGGCTTGGCGGTGTCCAGCGGTTCGGCATGTACGTCGGCCAGCCTGGAACCCAGTTATGTGCTGCGCGCCTTGGGCCGCAGCGACGAACTGGCCCACAGCAGCCTGCGCATGACGATCGGTCGCTGGACGACCGAAGAAGAAATTGACTACGCGATTAGCACCATCAAGGAAAACGTGGCCAAGCTTCGCGAGTTGTCCCCTCTGTGGGAAATGTTCAAAGACGGCGTTGACCTGTCCACCATCCAGTGGGCGGCACATTGAAGGAGAAACACCATGGCTTATTCAGAAAAAGTTGTTGATCACTACGAAAACCCCCGCAACGTCGGCTCGTTCGATAAAGGCGACGACACGGTGGGTACCGGCATGGTCGGCGCGCCTGCCTGTGGCGATGTGATGAAACTGCAGATCAAGGTGAACCCAACCACGGGTGTCATCGAAGACGCACGTTTCAAAACATACGGTTGCGGTTCGGCCATTGCCTCGTCTTCGCTGGTGACCGAGTGGGTCAAGGGCAAGACGCTGGACCAGGCCGCTGCGCTGAAAAACAGCGAAATCGCCGAAGAACTGGCCTTGCCACCCGTGAAAATTCACTGCTCCATCCTGGCCGAAGACGCCATCAAGGCCGCTGTGGACGATTACCGCAAGAAACACCTCGTCTGAGGTTGGGCTCTTTTCTACTGCGGCGGGGCGCTTGTGCCCCCCTGTCGGCCTGGCGCCTGAATCCATGTCTTGCTTAACGCTGAACGCCCTCCCAAGGCGCAACCCACATGTCCATTTCGATTTCTGAAGCTGCTGCACGGCACGTCACCCGCTACATCACCAAGCGTGGAAAGGGTGTAGGTGTACGTCTGGGTGTCAAAACTACCGGTTGTTCAGGCCTGGCCTACAAACTGGAATACGCCGACGAAATTGCGCCTGAGGATGTGGTGTTTGAAGACAACGGCGTTAAGGTGTTGGTCGATCCGAAAAGCCTGGCTTACATAGACGGCACCCAGCTGGACTTTGTGCGCGAAGGTTTGAACGAAGGCTTCCGGTTCAACAACCCCAACGAGCGTGACCGTTGTGGTTGCGGCGAAAGCTTCCGGATTTGACCTGCCCGGCGCTGCACCCCAAGCCGCCTGCGCAGTCTGCGCCGGCGGCTTTTGCTTTTCTGCCCCGTGCTGCGGCCTCAGCGGCGTGGTGCAGCATCCCCTGACGCTATGAACCTGCTTTCCAACGACTTCGACATTTTTGCCGTGCCGGCGCAGTTCGAGCTGGACCGTGCAGCGCTGGACGAGCGCTGGAAAGACCTGCAGCGCGAAGCCCACCCCGACAGGTTCACCACCGCCGATGCCCTGGCCCAGCGCCAGGCCATGCAGTGGTCGGTGCGCATCAACGAAGCGTACCAACGGCTCAAAGATCCGCTCAAGCGGGCCGCGTATCTGTGTGAATTGAACGGCGCGCCCATCCAGGCTGAAAACAACACGGCCATGCCCGCTGCGTTTTTGATGCAGCAAATGCAATGGCGCGAAGACCTGGAAGAAGCCCGCAACATGGAAGAGCTGGAGCGCATGGCCGACGACGTGGCCCAGACCCGCCGCGACATGCTGGCCGGGTTGCAACGCACCGCCGACGAGGCGCGCAACTTCCCCGAGCTCGCCCGGCAGGTCAGAGCCCTGATGGTTGTTGAGCGCTTTGCGCGCGACGTCGAGAACCGCCTCGATCAACTGGGACAATAAGGCCAGTTTCAGCGGGCGGTTTCCCAGCAACCCCGCTCCCGTTTTTCAGTCACGACAAGAACACGATCCCATGGCGCTTCTGCAGATTTCCGAACCCGGCCAGTCCCTCGACCCGCACCAGCGCCGTGTGGCGGTGGGTATCGACCTGGGGACGACCCATTCGCTGGTGGCCGCCGTGCGCCACGGCGTGTCCGAATGCCTTCCAGACACCGAAGGCCGGGTCATTCTGCCCAGCGTGGTGCGCTACCTGGACGCAGCGCAAGGCGGCTCTGGGCGCCAGATCGGCTATGACGCACTGGCCGCCCAGGTCACCGACCCTGCCAACACCGTGAGTTCGGTCAAGCGGCTGATGGGCCGCAACCGTGCGCAAGTGGTCGATGCTGACAAGCTGCCCTACACCGTGGTCGATGACCAGGGCATGGCCGTGGTGGACACCGTGGCGGGCCGCAAAACGCCCATGGAAGTGAGCGCGGAAATTCTGGCCACACTGCGTTTTCGCGCTGAAGACAGTTTTGACGACGAACTGTTTGGCGCGGTGATCACTGTGCCCGCCTATTTTGACGACGCCCAGCGCCAGGCCACCAAAGACGCGGCCCAGCTGGCGGGTATCAACGTGCTGCGCCTGATCAACGAACCCACAGCCGCGGCCATCGCCTACGGGCTGGACAACGCATCCGAAGGCGTTTACGCCATTTACGACCTGGGTGGCGGCACTTTCGACATCTCGGTTCTGAGGCTCACCCGTGGCGTGTTTGAAGTCATGGCCACCGGCGGTGACTCTGCCTTGGGCGGCGACGACTACGACCAGTCCCTGGCCGCCTGGGTGCTGGCTCAGCAGGGCGTAACCGCCCCGCTGAATGCGTCAGAACGCGCCGCCGTGCACGCAGAAGCCCGCCGCTGCAAAGAAGCGCTGTCGGCTGTCGAGGCCGGTGGCGAGGTGCTTTTCACGGCACACGTGGCAGGGCAGGCACTGCGCCAACTGCTCACCCCCGCCCAGTTGGAAGACTGCACCGCAGCGCTCACCACGCGCACCATGGCGGCGGTGCGCAAGGTGCTGCGCGATGCCAGCATCACCAAAGACGACGTCAAAGGTGTTGTCATGGTGGGCGGCTCCACACGCATGCCCGTCATTCGCCGCACCGTGGGTGAATTTTTTGGTCAGGAGCCCCTGACCAACCTCAACCCCGACGAGGTGGTGGCTCTGGGCGCTGCCATCCAGGCCAATGCGCTGGCCGGCAACAGCCGCGATGGCGACCTGCTGCTGCTCGACGTGATTCCGCTTTCGCTGGGCATTGAAACCATGGGTGGCCTGGTTGAGCGCATCGTGCCGCGCAACAGCCCCATTCCCACCGCGCTGGCGCAAGACTTCACCACCTACCAGGACGGTCAGACCGCACTGGCGCTGCATGTGGTGCAGGGCGAACGAGACCTGGTGGCCGACTGCCGCAGCTTGGCCCGATTTGTGTTGCGCGGCATTCCCCCCATGGCGGCTGGTGCTGCGCGCATCCGGGTCAGCTTCACGGTGGATGCCGATGGTTTGCTGTCGGTGGCTGCCAAAGAGCAGGGCAGTGGGGTGGAGGCGCAGATCGATGTGAAACCCGCCTATGGCCTCTCCGACGAACAGATTGCTGCCATGCTGCAAGACAGCTTTGCCACCGCCCAGCAAGACATTGCCGCCCGCGCCCTGGTGGAAGCCCGTGTGGACGCGGATCGCATGATCGTGGCCACCCGCAGCGCATTGGCTGCCGATGCCGACCTGCTCGAACCCACGGAGCGCCTGGGCATTGATGCACTGATGGACCAGCTGGCCAAGAGCCTGGCCAGCACCGAGGCCACCGTCATTGAGGCTGCCACCGATGCGCTGGCCAAGGGCACCGAAGCCTTTGCCGCCCTGCGCATGAACCGGGGTATCCAGCAAGCCCTAGCGGGCAAAAAACTCGAAGAAGTCTGAACCGCGCCTCTCAAGGACGCCCAGGAAACCCAATGCCCATCATCAAAATTCTGCCCCATCCCGAATACTGCCCCCAAGGCACACAGGTCAGTGCCCCGGCCGGCACCTCCATTTGCGAGGCGCTGCTGGACAACAACATCAACATCGAACACGCCTGCGACATGGTGTGTGCCTGCACCACCTGCCACGTGGTCGTGCGCGAAGGGTTCGCCAGCCTCAACGAGCTCGATGAAAACGAAGAAGACCTGCTCGACCGCGCCTGGGGCCTGGAGCCGCAGTCCCGCCTGTCTTGCCAGGCCATTCTGGCTCAGCAAGACGTGACGATCGAGATCCCCAAGTACTCCATCAACCACGCCAAAGAAGGCCATTGAGCCGCGCTCCGGGGATCCACACGAGAAAAGCCCATGCGTCAAATCGTTCTTGACACCGAAACCACCGGCTTGTCCGCTGAAAACGGCGACCGCATCATTGAAATTGGCTGTGTCGAGCTGCTCAACCGCAAGCTCACCGGCAACAATCTGCACTTCTATGTCAACCCTGAGCGGAACAGCCACGAAGACGCTCTGAAAGTGCACGGCATCAGCAACGAGTTTTTGCGGGACAAGCCCAAGTTCGGTCAGATTGCTGACGAGCTGCTGGAATACCTGCGAGACGCTGAGCTGATCATTCACAACGCACCGTTCGACATGAGTTTTCTGAACAAGGAACTGGACCGGCTGGGTCGCCCACCGTTAAAAACCATCATTGGCGAAGTGACGGATAGCTTGGTGATGGCCAAGGAAATGTTTCCTGGCAAGCGCAACGGTCTCGACGCTTTGTGCGACCGTCTCGGTGTGGACAACTCGGGTAGAACCCTGCACGGTGCCTTGCTAGATGCTGAGCTGCTGGCGGATGTCTACATCAACATGACACGCGGCCAGGATGCCTTGTTGATGGACCTAGAGTCGTCTGACACGGCCATTGGTGAAGTCGAGCTGATCGACCTGAGTCGCATCGATTTGCCCATTCTTTGGGCTACCGAGCAGGAAGCACAAGTCCATCAAGCCTTGTTGCTGGACCTTGACAAGGCCTGTAAAGGCAAAACCGTCTGGCGCCAGCTGCAAGCGGCATAACGAGCCCGCCAGCCCATTTTTTTGCAGAAATTTTTCTGATCCAGCCAAGTCCGTCAAAAGCAAGGCTATAATTTGAGGCTTCCGAGAGATTGGAAAAAACCGCAGTTGGGCGGTTAGCTCAGTGGTAGAGCACTGCCTTCACACGGCAGGGGTCGCAGGTTCGAACCCTGCACCGCCCACCAAGATTCAAGCCTTACAAGCCCATGACTTGTAAGGCTTTTTTCATGGCTTTTTCTTTGGCCGAAACAAAAAACCCCGCACATGGGGCGGGGTTTACGGAAAAAATACGGGAAAAGTCAAACAGCCATCGGTTTGACTGAGCCAGGTCTGGCCCAGACAAACCTGCTCAAACCACTTCGGCAATGGCCTTGCAAACATAGTCGATGTTTTTGCTGTTGAGCGCGGCCACGCACATGCGGCCCGTGTCGGTGCCGTACACGCCGAACTCACTGCGCAAGCGC
>JAUXXN010000490.1 GCA_030684755.1 Hydrogenophaga sp. | reverse complement strand
TGGCAAGATCAAGGAAATGATGGTGATGCGCTCTATCTGAGTGCAGCGCCAGACACAACATGAACGCCAATACCACCAGCGATGCATTGCTTGACGAACGTGGACTGAGCAAGCTTCGCTGGCGTTGTCGGCGCGGCCTGCTTGAGAACGATTTGTTCATCGAAAAATTCTTTGCCAGGCACGCTTCTGGCTTGACTGTCAGGCAGGCTGAAGCTATGGGGGTTCTAATGGACTTGTCCGACAACGATCTTCTGGATCTGACGCTCGGGCGAAAAACTCCCCAGAGCGATTTGGCCAGTGACACCGTCAGCCACGACGATGTCCTCCTTGTCCTGGGCATGCTTCGCGCAGCCCGGAACCCCGTTTAAGACTCCCTTAAAAGGAAACCGCATGAAACTCGTAGACAACAAAGCCACCTTGTCGTTCTCTAACGGCAGCCCCAGCGTCGACTTGCCGGTGTATGCCGGCAGTGTTGGCCCGGACGTGATCGATATCCGCAAGCTGTACGGCCAGACCGGCATGTTCACCTACGATCCCGGCTTCCTCTCCACCGCGTCGTGCCAGTCGGCCATCACCTACATCGACGGGGACAAAGGCGAACTGCTGTACCGCGGCTACCCCATCGAGCAACTCGCCACGCATTGCGACTACCTCGACACCTGCTATTTGCTGCTCAAAGGCGAACTGCCCAACGAAATCCAGCGCAGCGACTTCCACAAGCTCGTGACCAACCACACCATGGTCAACGAGCAGATGCAGTTTTTCCTGCGCGGTTTCCGGCGCGATGCCCACCCAATGGCCATCCTGACGGGCTTGGTGGGTGGCATGTCTGCCTTTTACCATGACAGCACCGACATCAACAACCCAGAGCACCGAGAGATCGCTGCCATCCGCTTGATTGCCAAAATGCCGACCTTGGTGGCCATGGCTTACAAGTACAAAATGGGGCAACCCTACATGTACCCGAAGAACAACCTGAGCTACGCAGGCAATTTCCTGCGCATGATGTTCGGTACGCCTTGCGAAGAGTATGTGGTCAACCCAGTGATAGAGCGCGCGCTGGACCGCATCTTCATCCTCCACGCTGACCACGAGCAAAACGCATCGACTTCGACTGTGCGCCTGTGTGCCTCCTCGGG
>JAUXXN010000479.1 GCA_030684755.1 Hydrogenophaga sp. | reverse complement strand
CGTTTTCAACCAACCTTCAGACTCAAAACATGTCCCTCGACAACGTCACCCCTGGAAAAAATGTTCCTGATTCGTTCAACGTGATCATTGAGATTCCGATGAACGCCGATCCGATCAAGTACGAAGTGGACAAAGAAACCGGCGCTATTTTTGTTGATCGTTTCATGAGCACTGCAATGCACTACCCGACCAACTACGGTTATGTGCCCAAAACCCTGTCGGGTGATGGCGACCCGGTGGACGTTCTGGTGATCACGCCTGTGCCGCTGATTCCTGGCGTGGTGGTTCCTTGCCGCGCCATCGGTATTCTGAAGATGCAGGATGAAGCCGGTGAGGACGGCAAAGTACTGGCGGTCCCAATCGACAAGATTCTGTCGATCTACACCCAGTGGCAACAACCTGAAGACCTGAACCCCATGCGCCTGAAAACCATTCAGCACTTTTTTGAGCATTACAAAGACTTGGAGCCAGGCAAGTGGGTGAAAGTCATTGGTTGGGAAGGCAAAGATGCCGCCCACAAGGAAATCACCGACGGCATTGAGGCCTACAACAAAGCCCAAGGCTGATTCCGTAGCGTCCTGTAGGCTATTCGAGCCTCATCTGACATCAGGTTGGGCCCCAGCGCGGCGCCCGAGCGAGCTACAGGATGCGACTGGGTTTGCATTCAAAGCGGTCGTTTTTGGTTCAGCTCAACCAGTCCAACATGAAGGCTGTACCGCCGCAGCGCAGCGGCGATTCACGTCATTTTTCGGGACATTTTTCTTGCCGCAATGAACTTGCCAACTCTGGGGTTCAAACCTCTCGG
Organism: Hydrogenophaga sp.; assembly: GCA_030684755.1. Taxonomy (GTDB): domain Bacteria; phylum Pseudomonadota; class Gammaproteobacteria; order Burkholderiales; family Burkholderiaceae_C; genus Hydrogenophaga. Next base: position 2,844 of record JAUXXN010000479.1, on the reverse strand, counting down.
AGTGGCAAGCCCTTTGTTGATTTTGACACTGGGTGCTGGCAGTTTTTTTGCCGCCTCGTGCTCAAGTTTTTCAACATGGGATTCGGCTGCCATCACGGCCGCTTGAGTAGAAATAAGTTGCGCTTCCAAATGTGTCCGCTGCGCTGCTTCTTGCTCTAGCTGAAGCTTCAAGACCCCTATTTTTTCTGTCAAGTCCGCATGAGAGGCGTTCGAACGCCGCTTTTCTTCGGTTGCAGCAAGTTTCGTTCGCTTGAGTTCTTGTCGAACTCGGTCCAATTCTTCAAGCAGGCGATGCTCCTGTGCAACGGATCTGTCTTCTATCTGTTGTCGATCTTTGCGATTTTGCTCATTCAAATCGTCGATTCGCAGTCTGGCCGTGTCCAGAGCACCCCGCATCTGGTCCGTCAGACCTTTGAGGCGAGTCACTTCATGCCGTGAGGAAGACAACTCCTGCTGAACTTCTCGGAGTTGACTGACAAACAAGGTGATTTGTTGGTTTTTGGCTTCGAGGGTCGCTGCCAAAGCTTCGGTTTTTAGGCTGAGCTGGCGGCGTTCATCTTCGAGGGCTAGCTGTGCGTTTTGCATCTCCACAGCCTTCATTTCAAGAGCTTCTCGTGTTTTTTGAGCCGCTAGGTGCTCCACTTCCGCAGCATATGAACGGGCTCGCCCCCACAGCGTACGTGCAGCCCGCAAAACAGGCGCGGGCATCTCTTCGCTCTCCTGTTCTGGCGTCGCAGAGGTCATTTTGTCTGCGCCTGAGAGTCTTTTACCCAAAGAAGCGAACCACGCGTCGAGCATCGGTGCGACGGTGTTGGGCGAGCCTCGGCCTAGCTGGGCTCTCACGCGCTCAATGGTTGGCCTTTGCCCGGCGTTGAGCACCAAGTCGGCTGCCGACCACACATCTTCCATCTGTACCCCGCGACCGCTCTTCATATTTTTACGCATCTTTCTGTTGGAGAACTTTTTACTGGTGATAATAATCAGTTATCGTGATTCAAAACAGTATTTTGTAATATATCACATGTCATACATTTTAAATATAACAATATTGAGTGCGTAAAGTGAAAAGTAATATTAAAAAACTCATTTATCCATTCTTGGCCAAAGAGACGCAAGAATCGGCGGTCTCCATAGCGGCGAAAGAAATCATGCGCGAGGGTGAGTCAGCCAATACGCGTAGAAGCTACCGCGGTGCGTTGATGTATTGGGCTGCTTGGCATCGGTTGCGTTTTCAAGAAGAGCTTTCTCTCCCAATTTCCGTGTCTTGTGTGCTTCAGTTCATCGTGGATCACGCCAAGCGAAGTACGCCCGCGGGTGTGCTGTGCGAATTGCCGAAAGACATGGACGAGGCGCTGGTCAAAGAGGGGGTGAAAGGCGCAATCGGGCCTGTTGCATTGAGCACACTGATGCACCGCATTTCGGTCATGTCCAAATTTCACCAACTCCATGCAGAGTTCAACCCGTGTCACGATCCGAGAGTGCGAGAGCTGGTGGTCCACACGCGAAAGGCGTATGCAAAGAGGGGCGATGTACCCAAGAAAAGGGATGCCCTGACCAAAGATCCGCTGTATGTGGTGCTTGCCACGTGTGATGGAACGCTAAAAGGGAAGCGGGACCGCGCGCTCTTGCTTTTTGCCTGGGCCAGCGGTGGCCGTCGGCGCTCTGAGGTGGCCGCTGCAGATATGAGATTTCTCAGCCGGATGGCTGAAGGTGAGTTTTCTTATGAGCTGGTGCATTCAAAAACAAACCAGAGTGGCGCTGACAGGCCTGAAAACTTCAAGCCCATTTTGGGTATTGCGGGCGCGGCTCTTCAAGACTGGCTGGCTGCCAGTGGCATCATTGAAGGCCCTATTTTTCGCCGTATTTTGAAAGGCGGTCAGCTTGGGGGCGGTCTAACGGCGGGAGCCGTTGGCAGTATGGTGAAAGCCCGATGTGAGCAAGCGGGTCTTGAGGGGGCGTATTCCGCCCACTCACTGCGGTCGGGATTCATGACTGAAGCGGCAATGCAGAATGTTTCTCTGGCCGACACGATGGCGATGACCGGGCACAAATCGGTGGCGGTTGCTCTCGGATACCACAAGCGGGCAGCTATGAATCGGAGTCCTGCAGCAAGTCTGTTGTGATGGGTCAACCGCTGAAGGCATTGAAAGCCTTGATGGGTAGAAAGTAATCAAAAACCATAAAAAAAGCGCCTCGAAGGGCGCTTTTTTCATTCTGGCGGAGAGGGCGGGATTCGAACCCGCGGTGGGGATAAACCCACACACGCTTTCCAGGCGTGCGACTTAAACCGCTCATCCACCTCTCCAGGTAGCCGACAATTATAGCAGGAGCTAAGCCTGGGTTTTAAACTGGTTTCACTATCAATCCCAAGACCCTTCTTAATTCAGTCTTTGGAACGTCCGTCTACAGCCTTTTGCCATGCGTTGAGCCGCAGTACATCAAGGGACACATGGTCCAACGCAGCTTCGTGGGTGCTATTGAGAACCACTGGTGGTGCTGCGCCAGCCTGAAGCGCTTCCAACCATCGCAGCACACACAGGCACCAACGGTCTCCGGGTTTGAGACCGACAAAACGCCATTCGGGTTTGGGTGTTATCAAATCGTTGCCTCTGCTCAGCGAGTAGTCCAAGAAGACTTGGGTCATGCGGGCGCAGACCACGTGGGTGCCCAAGTCGTTCTCGTCGGTATGGCAGCAACCGTCACGAAAAAATCCGGTTAACGGGTCGTAAGAGCAGGGAACCAGTTCGTCGCCCAAAACATTGCGGTTCATACTAAGCCATCAACTAAGTTGATTCATATAAAGCCACACTCAGGATGACGAAAGAAAGCTGCAATCGTATCGGT
>JAUXXN010000248.1 GCA_030684755.1 Hydrogenophaga sp. | reverse complement strand
GGGCGGCCTCTGCGGCGCCGGGCTGCACATCAAACAGCAGCACTTGGCTACCCGCTTGCGCCGCCATTTGCGCAATGCCCCGGCCCATAGCGCCAGTGCCAACAATTCCCACAGTCTCGAAGATGGATTGCATAGATAAGTTTTAGTTAGGTTGGTGCCACAGCAAGCTATGACAAAATATTCAAACATTGAAACAAGGAAATCTGCCGTGCGCCAGATCTGGGTAGGCTGTATTTTGCTATCAACCGCAGTGAGCAGCACTGCCGTGACATTGGGGAGGCATACCGGCGCGGCGATCATCGGGCGACCTTTGGATGTGCGGGTTCAGCTGTTTCTCGCCTCCGGCGAGGATTTCGGCAACCTGTGCGTCGGGTCGGACGTGTTCTACGGCGACTCGCAGGTGCCCAGCAGTCAGGTTCGTAGCACCCTCCAAAAATCGGCGATCGAAGCCGAGGGGTACGTTCGTGTGCAGTCTCTCCAGCCGGTGAACGAGCCCATCGTCACTGTTTATGTGCGCGCCAGTTGCACCGCACCCTTCACTCGGAGGTTTGTGCTGCTGGCCGATCCGATCACCGAACCCTCGGTACAGGTGGGTTCCAGCCCGGGTCCTTCAGCAGAGAGCCGTTTGGCTGAGGGTTCCCGCTTTGCGCCCGAGCGCTTGCCGTCTGTCAACCCGACCCGAGCGGGCGGTGCGGCTTTCAATGCTGAGCCAGCCGCCTCCAGTACTGCTGAGCCGCCCGTGGCGCGCGCGCAGGCACCGAAACCTTTGGCTGAAGTCCAGCCTGCGCAGCTTGCCGCGCCGCCAGAGGCAAAGCCTGAACCGCCTGTGGTGCGACCACCCAGGCCCAAACCGCCCAGCGTGGTCAGGCGTCCTGCAGCGCCCTCACCAGAGCCTACCTCGCGCCTACAGCTGGAACCTCTGGATTTGGGCCCCATCGTGGAGCGCGATCCCGTTTTGAAGATGTCCATTTCGCTGCTGAGCGAACCCACAGCATCCGACGAAACCCGCGCTGCTGCAACGCTGCTGTGGAACGCCATCAACGCCTCACCAGAAGATGTCTTGAGGGACGCACAGAAACTTGCTGCGTTGGAGTCCGAGTCAAAAAACCTGCGCGACGTGGCAACCCAGAGCGAGGCCGCTATGACCGAACTGCGTGGCCAACTGGAGACCGCTCAAACTGAAAAATTCATGAACTGGCTGGTTTACCTGCTGGGAGGTGCGCTCGTTCTGGCTTTGCTGGCGGTGGGTTTTTTGTGGCGCCGCCGATATCAAGCTTCGGGAGACGAGGCGGCCAAAATTTGGTGGGCTTCTGAAATCAAGCCAAATGCGGATGCGATGCCGCTCAAATCGGCCCCAATGCCGGTGGACGTCAAGCCTGAATTGGTGCCTGATACTGCATCCCCGTTGGGCGCGGGCAAGCCCAAACCAGGCATTCCAACAGATTCGCGCAAGGCGTTGGACAGTGGGTTTCCGTTCAACGACAACTCGCGGGTACCGATGTTGAATGACAAGGACCGAAGCGATTTCGCTCATAGCAGTACGCTGGGTGCGTCACGTTCTTTCGCCACCGAAGAGTTGTTTGATGTTCAGCAAAAAGCGGACTTCTTCACCTCCTTGGGCAAAGACGAAGAAGCTATTGAGGTTCTGCTCAGTCACCTGAATGAGAGCCTAGAACCTTGCGCGTTGACCTACCTGGACTTGCTCAACATCTACCACCGACTTGGTCGCAAAGAAGAGTACGAGCGCTTGCGCGCAAAATTCAACCAAATGTTCAATGCTGGTGCACCCGATTTCGAACAATATTCCGATGAAGGCCAAGGCTTGGAAGCTTACGAAACCGCTATGGGCCGCATACAGGCTTTGTGGCCACAGCCCCAAGTTCTCGACTTGCTAGAGCAGTCCATCTTTCGAGACCCCATGGATTTCACCCCCGAGGTCTTTGACCTTGAAGCTTACCGCGAGCTGCTGCTGTTGCACGCCATAGCCAAGGACGTCATCACGCGCGAGGCGGTTGCTCCAAGCGCACTTGTGGAATTCCAGCACACCGCTGTGCAGCCGCTGAAAGTCAAACTCAAAGCACAACCCAAAGCACAAGCTAAAGCACCCAGGTCCTTTGGTGCTGTACCAACACCCAACACGGAACCGTTTGAACTGGACCTGATGCCTCCCGTACCGGGACGTGTGGGGCTGGATATTGATTTGACCGAACTGTCCAAAGAATCCTCGTTCGCTGTCTTGCTGCCAGAGGCGCAGACATCGGAGCAATCTTCAGTACCCATTCATGTGCAGGCGCTGCCTCGGGCGGTGCGCTCTGCGCCTTTGAGCGAACCGAACCCTTTTGAAACATTCGATTTCACCATCGAAGAACAAGACCTTTCTTCTGGGAAACTCCCGGGAAAAAGCCCGTCCGAATGATGTTTCTTGTGCCGGCCTGCGTTCGATGAAGGCTTGTTAAAACCTGGGTTCAGCGCTGTTGCTGCAGCGCCTTGTTGATTCGGTGTCGGCCCACGGTTGGCTTGGGAACCTTGTGCGGCAGGTGCTCAAACCAGCGACGCACGTCGTCCTCCACGCACAGGCCGTGCATGTAGTTGTAAATGGCTTTGCGCAGGCCTTGGCCGAGGGCGTCGTGGTCTGTGCCTGTGGGGTCGATGAACCCGATGTCGTTTTTAGCGAAGCTCACCGGCGGCAGCGGGATGAGCTCGATGCCGTATGCGGCCGGGTCCATACCCACGGGCGAGTGCACGGTGCAGCTGAAGCGGTGGAAGAAGCCGCTCTGGATGCAGCCGGCCTCAAACAGCTGGCGCACGTATTCAAGCGCGTCCACGGTGTCTTGCAGCGTTTGTGTGGGAAAGCCGTACATGAGGTAGGCGTGCACCAAAATGCCGGCGTCTGAAAAGCCTTTGGTGACGCGCGCCACTTGTTCCACGCTCACGCCTTTTTTCATCAGCGTTAGCAGCCGGTCGCTGGCCACTTCCAGGCCGCCGCTCATGGCGATGCAGCCGCTTTGCGCCAGCAACTCTGCCAGCTCGGGCGTGAAGGTTTTTTCAAACCGGATATTGCCCCACCACGAGATGTTGAGCTGGCGGCGGATGAGTTCTTCGGCCAGCGCTTTCAGGGCTTTGGGGGGCGCGGCTTCGTCCACAAAATGGAAGCCGGTCTGCCCGGTTTCTTCCACGATTTGCTGGATGAGGTCGGCCAGCTTTTCTGCGGTGGCGGTCTCATAACGACCGTTGTAGACCAGGCTCAC
>JAUXXN010000478.1 GCA_030684755.1 Hydrogenophaga sp. | reverse complement strand
GACCGCGAATGGGTGCAGAAACTTCAAGCGGAACTGCCCGCACTGAACCTCTTGCTCCCTGACAGCGGCGTTCGCACCGGCGCTGAGCCCAGAGGCTCGCGCGCGGCATCGGAAGGCGCCGACCCGGCCCTGAACCTCATGACCACGCCGGTGCGCTCGCTCATCAAGCGCGCACCCATCACCCTGCCGCCCCAAGCCACCATCCGCGAAGCTGCCCAGCTCATGAGCGAGAAACGGGTGTCTTCGGTGCTCATCGTGGAACAAGAGCACCTCTTTGGCGTGGTCACCGACCGCGACCTGCGTAACCGCGTCATTGCTGCGGGCATGGACAGCGCGCGCCCCATCATGGACATTGCCACGCTCGCGCCCATGAGCATTGACGTGCAAAACCCGGCGTTTGATGCGCTGTTGCTGATGGCGCGCCACAACATCCACCATGTGCCGGTGCTGGATGGGCAGCGAATTGTGGGCATGATCACCGCCACCGATCTGACCGAGCAGCACAGCACATCGGCGGTGTATTTGGCGGGCGATGTGTACAAACAAAGCACCATCGAAGGGCTGCAACGGGCCAGCGCCAAAATTAAGCGCTTGCAGCAAAGCCTAGCCGCCGCCGAGGCCTCGGCTTACAGTACCGGCCACATCATCACCGCCATCACCGACGCCATCACCATTCGCCTGTTGCAGCTTGGCGAAGCCAAGTTGGGCCCAGCGCCGGTGGACTATGTGTGGGTGGCTGCCGGTTCACAGGCGCGCAGTGAACAAACCGCCAAGTCCGACCAAGACAACTGTATGGTGCTCGACGACAGCTTTGACGAAACCTTGCACGGGGCGTACTTCAAAGCCCTCGCCCAGTTCGTTTGCGACGGACTCGATGCCTGCGGCTACATCTACTGCCCAGGCGAGATGATGGCCATGACCGACACTTGGCGCCAACCGCGCCAGCGTTGGGCAGAGTATTTTGCCCGCTGGACCGGACAACCCGACCCCAAGTCGCTGATGCTGACCTGTGTCTTCTTCGACATGCGTGCCATCCACGGTAACGCCGCTTTGCTCGATGGTTTGCGCAGCGATGTGCTCAAGCGCACCCAGGGCAACAGCATTTTCTTGGCCTATATGGTGGGCAACGCCCTCACCCACACACCCCCACTGGGCCTGTTCAAAGGCATTTCTACCATCCGAAGCGGCGAGCACAAGGGCAAGATCGACCTGAAGCACACCGGCGTGGTGCCGATTGTGGATCTGGCCCGGGTGTATGCGCTGGCGGGCGGCGACCCCGCTGCCAACACCCACGACCGGTTGATGAGCGCCGCCGCAGGTGGCGCCATCAGCGAGCAAAGCGCACGCGACCTGCGCGACGCCTTGGAGTTTCTGGCCTTCACCCGCATACAGCACCAAGCCCGACAAATTGCCAAAGGCGAAACGCCCGACAA
>JAUXXN010000477.1 GCA_030684755.1 Hydrogenophaga sp. | reverse complement strand
AGGACCGGGCAGCGACCCCTTGGAATCACTGGACTGGTACGGCGATTTTGTAGGCATCGTGGTGCAGCCCAGCGCCGCCGTGGCGCAGCGCGAAGTGACCGACGGCAGCGGCGTGGTGCACCGCTACCGCGAGGTATTGGCGGGCGAGGCCATGGACCGAGGTCCCATCATGCTGAGCTGGCAAGAAGTGGCGCATGCGGCCCAGGCTGCGCTGCATGGCAGCAACGTGGTCATTCACGAGTTCGTTCACAAAATGGATATGCACCGCATGCGCCCGGGCGACCACCCCGACGGCGCACCACCGCTGCCCCAAGGCTTCATGGGCCTAAACACCCCCGCAGAAGCCCGAGAGCACTGGCGAGAAACCATGCAAGACGCCTACGACCGCTTTCGCGAAACCATGGCGCTTGCTGAACGTTTCGGCGGCGAAAAACCTTGGCTCGACGCTTATGCAGCGCAAGATCCTGCGGAATTCTTTGCCGTGACGTGCGAGGCCTACTTTGTCAGCCGCGAACGCTTTGCTCAGGAGTTTCCCGAGCTGCTGCGCCTGTACGACGGGTTTTTTCGGCCGCAATCAGCGGACCGCTGAGGACAGCCCGCCAAGCAACCATCCAGCCGCTACCCCACAGCCCCACCTTAGGACTTGGCGGGGCCGCGCATCAGCGCTTGAGCATCGCCTTCAGCACGTTTTGCAAGCGGCGTGCCACTGCGGCATCGAACGGGCTGGCGAGCACCTTGGCCACGTCTTCGCCCCAAGTCTCGGCAGGACTGGCAGCGTTGCGGCGGGTCAAAAGCTGCAACTGCATCATGCGGCGATCACTCAGGTGTTCGGCAGGCGTGGGCACTTCGGCGGCCATTTCTAAACGCAGCAAAGTTTCGCCAGCCAGCGAACCCGCCGTCTTGGACACAGCAGCCACCCAGGCGGCACGCAGTGCGGGCGTCAGGCGCGGGCCCAAAGCTTGCACCGTGGGCATGAGTTGCGCATCGCGCTGTTCCCAAGCGCTCATCAACTGTGTCAACACCTCGCCATGGGCCTGCGCGGCGAGTTTGCGCAAGCTGGCCTGAGCCGACTCAATGGCCTGGCGCTGCGCGCGGAAGGCGGCATCGCCCAAACGTGGACCACGGGGCTCGCGTTCTTCGCGCCAATCGCGCTGCTCACGCATGGGCGCTGCACCGGGGCCCCGAGCATCGCGGCCACCGCGTGCGTCGGGCCGTCCGGGTGCGCCGTCACGGCGGTCACCGGGACGGTCATTTCTGCGGCCATCGCGACCGGCGGGTTCGGCTTTTTTCATGCCTGGACGGTCGTCACCTCGCATAGCCACCAGTTTCTTGGGCTGTACAGCGGGTGCTGCGGTAACAGCAGGCTCAACAAGTTGCTCAGGACTTGCGTCTTCAATTGCAAGCGCAGCATCCACAGGAGTTTCGGGGGCAGCGGCTGCGGCCTGATCCTGTGGTTGGGTGGCTGTCGTGGCTTTGGCTGCTGGCGCAGCCGCAGGCTGGCCAGCCAAAGCGGCCTCCAACTCGGCCATGGCCACACGGATTTGCTGGGCATCGCCGGTGGCGCTCGCCGTTTCAAGCGCACGCGAAGCGTCCAGCACACGCTGGTCGTGTTCATTCAGGGCGGCGGAGGCTTTTTCTCGCTCGGTGCTCTTGCGCGCAAAGGCATCGTCAATCGGCTGGCGGAACGCTTCCCAAAGCTTTTGCTCGTGCTTGCGCTCCAATGGAACCGCGTGGGCTTCGGCTTGCCAGCGCTGCTGAAGCGCCTTGACAGCGTCGATACGCAACATAGGCGCCGCACCCAGTGCGACAGCCTCTTCAATCAGGACTCGGCGGCGTGCGGTGCTCTCAGCTTGCGCCGCCTCCAAGCGGGCATGCGCTGTGTGCATGACATCTTTCCAGACCGGCTGGATATCGGCAAAGGCTTTTTCACTCAAGTGACCCGCCTCACGCCAGCGTTCAGAGAAAACCTGCAATGCGCGAACTTGCACTTTCCAGTCGGTGCTGTCGGCGTGGGCTGCGGTCCAAGCCTTGATTTCTTCAATGATGGACAGACGCTGGGCCTTGTGGGCATCGGCCTGCTGGCGCACCTGGGCCAGCCAAGTTTCAACCACTTTGTGGGCTTCGGTGCAGGCTTCGTCAAAGCGCTTCCACAGCGCTTGGTTGGGCTGGCCGCCCTGGTCGGTGGTTTTCCACTGGTCGCGCAAACCGCGCAGGGTTTCCTGCATTTTGCGGCCCCCCATGCGTTGCCCTTCGGGGGCTTGCAACAGCGACTCGGCCTTGGCCACCAGCTCTTCACGCAACTGGTCAGCACGCCAACGCTGCCAACCTTCAAGCTCACCGGCTTGTGACAGCGCAGCATGCGCGCGCGCCTCTTGTTCGGCATTCAGCAAGCGTCCTTGGGCCTTGAGCACAGCGCGCACATCGGCCGCAGCCTTGGGCGTGCCTTTGCCGTGGCCTTCAGCCAACTCGCGCTCCAGCACCGTCAGTGCCTTGTCCAGTTCAGCAGCCACGCGGGCCCGCTTATCTTGGGCAGCCTGGGCATCGTGCGCGGCCTTTTCAGCCGGTACAGCAGCGTCCATGCCACGGGCAGCGCGCAGTTCGTCGGCCCACACAGGCACGGCGGGCAACGGTGCTTGCGGATTCGCGTCGGCAGCCACTGTCTGATTCAGGGCGGCTTCAAACGCATCCCACACCAGCTGAAGCTGGTTGCGTGAGGCATCCAACATGGGCGGGAACTTCACCTCGACGCTGGGCCATTGGGTGTCTTGCATCAGGGCACTGGCTTGCTGCTGCCAATGGGACACGTCGCCGCGCAGCGTTTCGGTGCTGTGCTGGGCTTCGCGCCAAGGCTTGGTGGACAGCACCTCGATACGCTGGGCAATCAGCACTGCGGCTTCACGCTCCACTTGTACCCGATGTTGCAGGTCTTCAATGGCTTTCACACGCTCGGCCAAGGCCAGTTTTAACGCGGCCAGAGGCTCGCGTGACAAAGGTGCACCGGCGCGCGCAGCATCGCGCTGCCATGCCAAGGCGTCAGCCAAATTCAGGCGCGAATGGTTGAGCAACGCTTGGGCTTTTTGCGCCCATTCCACGCCAATCTGCTCTTGGGATTTCTGTCGCTTGAGCTCGTCCAGCTTTTCTTTCAGTGGCTTGGCAGCACCACGGTCGCGGTGTGACAACTCTTTGAACACCTCGTTCATCTGCTCCAGCGAGGGGCTGGTGGCAAGCCATTCGCGGATGCGCGCCGCGCGCTCTCCTGAGGTGGGTGCGGTAAACGCGCCACCGGTTGTGGCATCCAGCGGGTGGGCTGCGGGAGCTTTGGGGGCGGCGGGCGTGTTCACGGCAGTTTCGGGGGCTATGGACTGGGGCGAAGACTTGCGCAGGGAAAACAGCGACATATGTAAATAAGGACTTCAGAAGATTCAGCGGGCCACACCCCAACGGAGTGGCTCATGTGTGTATTGTCGCCGGTGTTGACGCTGCTCCGAAACCAAGAACGTGTTTGCGATCACACCCGGGGCGAAAACAGCTCCCAGGGCAGAACACTCCGCTCGGCGCAGCCAGTGGAGTCGCAAGAACTGGTACGAGGACAAAGCCACCCGTACAGCAGTGGTTGACGTTGACCGCAAACTTCCGTTGCTTCTGAGTCAGCATCTCGACCTGAGAGGGGAATCCCCAAAAAAGAAACCCCGGTGGAGTGAGCCACCGGGGTTGACGGCGAGCAAAACGCTCTTGCCGTCGGTTTTGGCGGAAAGAGGAATATGTCTCTCCGGCCAGGGAGCAAAAGATTACCCCCGTTGGGGGCTGGCATACGGACGAACCATGGTGCCAGCCAATGCCTGTCGCAATGACAGGCAATTGCAGGTTACACCCCATGGCACACCGCTGCAAGAGCACAAACCAAAGCGCACCATGAAATTTTTAAATCACGGCGCATGGCTCCATTCAGACAGAGAAACATCCACCCCTGATCACAAAGGGTGGTTTTTTACCGACAAACGGTCATTTGGAAAATACACGCCTGAAGGCCTTGGTAGCGCTGAAGTTCCTGCTAGGAAAGTGCGTGCAAAAAGCCAGCGTCCATTTCTATATACCAAATTCAATCTATAGAATTTATTCATAACATTGACTTGATATTATTATCCCCCTACTATTCGCCCGTTTTGCCCATTCAGGGTAAACCCGACCCGCTGCCGACCCCGGCTAATTCGAACGCAAGACCCACAAGGTCGCGCCATCGATGGCGACCCAATCCAGCCGATCTGACCCAAACAGAAAGACCGGCACAGAAAGGACCGACAACATGACCGCGAAAATGCCCACGCCAGAGAAAAGCACACCCCGTGCACTGGCTTCTTTAAACACCACCCTCGGCGATATCTACCGAGGTATTTTTGACATCACCCACAGTGGAATCGCCCTCGTAGGCACCACATTGACCGTTGCCTTGCTTGTTTTGAGCATGCGAGCCGACCTGCGTACCAGCGCCGAACAGCATTTGCTGGGCTGGCTGTTGCAACGCCAAGAAGCGGTGAGTCTGGCAGATTCAGACGCCTTGATTTACGTGACAGAACCCACCGCCATCGACCGGGTCACCGCAGCCGAGCCCAAAGCGCTGCCCAAAGAACAGGCCAACGTGGCCTTCTGGCTCAGCCGCAAATACCGTGTGGCGCCCGAGCCCTTGAGCGTGCTGGTGGCCGAAGCTTTTGAAATCGGCCAAAAAACCCGTCTGGACCCCACACTGATCTTGGCTGTCATGGCCATTGAGTCGCGTTTTAACCCCTTTGCCCAGAGCCCTGTTGGCGCACAAGGCCTGATGCAAGTGATGACCCGCGTGCACACCGACAAATACGAAGATTTTGGCGGTCAACTGGCTGCGTTTGATCCGGTTTCCAACCTGCGGGTTGGTGTGCGGGTGTTGCAAGAATGCATCAAACGGGCGGGCTCCATTGAAGGCGGACTTCGGCTGTACGTCGGCGCGGTCAGCACTGATGGCCGTTCGTACATCGACAAAGTCATGGCCGAACACATGCGCATTCAAAGCGTGGCGCTGGGCAAGCACATCCCTATCTACACCCCTGCCCCGCGTGCCATTCCCGTGATGGCACCTACTCAACCTGTGAATCCGACAACAAAGCCCCAAGACGAATTGGAAGCCGAGGTCACCACCCCCTCCATCACAACGCCCAACGAAACGCTGGCAAAGTCCTGATGGGTTCTTGACAGCATGCTCATTAGCATGTCAAAGGGTTGCCCAACCCGCTGAAACCAACCCCCAGCGTGCCACTGGGTGTTGGTCGCTCAGCTAAACTAGCACAGTACGCAACTGGCGATAGGCGCGAAACCCTGCAGGCAAACACCCAGGTTTTTAAGCGCTGACGTGGCCCCCCTGCCCCTGGATGAAGAGGCGGCAGAGATAACCACTGGGAAGCGTACCGCCCCAAGGCACACCGCCCCACGGGCGTTCAGCCGTTCGCCTGGGCAGCCCCTGTCTTTATCACCACCGCGCAGGGTTCCACGTCACTAGGACTGCCAATATGTACGACCGCAACATACTCATTGAACAAACCGACCCCGAACTGTTCGCCGCGATCCAGCAGGAAAACGCCCGCCAAGAACACCACATTGAGCTGATCGCCAGCGAAAACTACGCGACGCCCGCCGTCATGGCTGCGCAAGGCACCCAGCTCACCAACAAATATGCAGAAGGCTACCCCGGCAAGCGCTACTACGGCGGCTGCGAATTTGTCGACATCGCCGAACAGCTGGCCATTGACCGCGTCAAGCAAATTTTTGGCGCCGACGCTGCCAACGTGCAACCCCACTGCGGTGCCTCGGCCAACGAAGCCGTTTTTCTGGCGTTCTTGAAACCAGGCGACACCATCATGGGCATGAGCCTGGCCGAAGGTGGCCACCTCACCCACGGCATGCCGCTGAACATGAGCGGCAAGTGGTTCAACGTGGTCAGCTACGGCCTTGACGCCAACGAAGCGATTGACTACGACGCCATGGAGCGCAAAGCCCACGAATCCAAGCCCAAACTCATCATCGCTGGCGCATCGGCCTACAGCCTGCGCATCGACTTTGAGCGCTTCGCCAAAGTTGCCAAAGACGTGGGCGCCATCTTCATGGTGGACATGGCGCATTACGCCGGCCTGATTGCCGCTGGCGTGTACCCCAACCCGGTGCCGTTTGCCGACGTGGTGACCAGCACCACCCACAAAAGTCTGCGCGGCCCACGCGGCGGCATCATCTTGATGAAGAGCCAGCATGAAAAAGCCATCAACAGCGCCATCTTCCCCGGCCTGCAAGGTGGCCCGCTGATGCACGTGATCGCGGCAAAAGCCGTGGCTTTTAAAGAAGCGCTGGCGCCCGAATTCAAGGCCTACCAACAACAGGTGTTGACCAACGCCCGCATCGTTGCCGAAACCCTGACCGAGCGCGGCCTGCGCATCGTCAGTGGCCGTTCCGAAAGCCACGTCATGTTGGTAGACCTGCGCGCCAAAGGCATCACCGGCAAAGAAGCCGAAGCCGTGTTGGGCAGCGCCCACATGACCATCAACAAAAATGCCATCCCGAACGACCCGGAAAAACCC